>JAAYIG010000221.1 GCA_012523595.1 Fibrobacter sp. | reverse complement strand
AACAGCAATCTTTTTTCATTGCGGAGGATTGGATTTGTACCCATATCCTCCTGTAAAGCCTTGTTTACGTTTCAGAAGTGCTTAGGCACAATATGTTGGGGCTACCCACGAAAAAGCCGGAAGCGGCAAAAATATAAAGCTGTTCCTTGCTCCATGTATCCTTCCTGAGTATGGAATAGCGGCTGATTATGGAATAGTTGTCCCGATGTATGGGCCATCGACAATTGAAAACGTCACAACAGATGAAAATGGCTATTTTAGGAAAAATGTTAATATTACGAATTTTACGATAAATAGTGAAGAGGTTATCGAACTATCCGGCAGGACAAGGTTCTACTCTTCAGGATGTATACAAGTCCATAATGACAAAGATTCCACATACACTCTCTACCTGCAGGAAATGGCTGTAGATGTCAAAGAAGGGATGACTCGTCCTCAACAGGCTTCTGTGATGACCATACTGCAGGGAAATCAGCTTCAGATACATATTCCGGAATGGAAAGATGGCAGAACCGATGCCACTATCATTAACAGCAAAGGGCAGAAGATTACAGATTTGTCTGCAGATAAAGATGGAATACTTCGGTGGGATACCAGTCCGGCTGCAAAGGGTGTCTATTTCCTGAAATTGCGGAATAAAAAGAGTGACCTCAGTGTAAAGATACTGGTCAGGTGACCTTGTAAACATGGAACTGTCACTCAGGAAAAAAATCGCCCTCCGTCTGTTTTCCGCCAAGCGCAAGGCAGACGCCCTCTCACATGAACTGCGTTACCTGTTCTGGGAATGCACTCTGCGGTGCAACATGGCTTGTCTTCACTGCGGAAGTGACTGCATGAGAGATTCAATTACTCCGGATATGCCTCTGGAGGATTTCCTCAAAGTACTCGACAATATATCCAGCCGCACCAATATATCAAGAATAGTTGTGGCTGTTACCGGTGGAGAACCTTTGCTTCGTCAGGATCTGGCTGAGGCAGGCAGGCAGATTATACGCCGGGGATTCTCCTGGGGGATGGTTACAAACGGGTATCTGCTCTCTGCAGAAAAGATGGAGGAGATGCTGTGTTCCGGGTTGAGATATCTGACAATAAGTCTGGATGGGCTGCAGGAGGATCATGAATGGTTAAGGGGAAAAAGCGGATCTTATAAACGTGCCTGTGAAGCGATCTTACTTGCTTCAAAAGCGCGCAGCAGAGGCCTTTCTTTCGATGTAGTTACCTGTGTAAACCAGAGAAATGTCAGGCAGCTCGAAAAACTTAAAACCAGGCTGGTTGAACTGGGGGTGACAAACTGGCGTTTGGCGACAATCTTCCCTAAGGGACGGGCAGCGGAGAATGGTGAATTGAAGCTTGATGGCAACCAGCTTCGGCAACTGATGGATTTCATTGTTGCCACCCGGAAAGAGGGTAAAGTAGATGCCATGTATGGATGTGACAGTTTTCTGGGAGGGTATGAAATGGAGGTCCGGCAGACACCGTTTTTCTGCTGGGCAGGGGTAAATATAGGATCAGTTCTTGCCGATGGGTCAATTTCAGCCTGTCCCTCTCTTAGAGCCGATTACATTCAGGGTAATATTTATAAAGATGATTTCATTGATGTCTGGAACAACAGGTTCCAGATCATGCGCAACCGCAAATGGCTTAAACAGGGAATGTGTACGGGGTGTTCAATGTGG
The DNA here is from genome assembly GCA_012523595.1 of Fibrobacter sp. NCBI lineage: Bacteria > Pseudomonadati > Fibrobacterota > Fibrobacteria > Fibrobacterales > Fibrobacteraceae > Fibrobacter > Fibrobacter sp. Next base: position 15,107 of record JAAYIG010000221.1, on the reverse strand, counting down.
AATCTCTGCCTGGGTAACGGACTTCACCTGCGCCGGGAGGCTGACGGGAAGCTTTTGAACTGTCTCTTTCAGGAAATGGCCGCGGCTTCCGGTTGTCATTAAATTGATGAGATAACCCCTATGAGTATTTTAACGATATTTTGCCTAATCTGAAATACTTATCAGGTTCGTCTGGTAGAGAAAAAAGGGGTAAACTCAGATAAGGCTGTTTGAATCCGGAAGTTTATCTTCCAGGAGAAGGATTACCTGCCATCCAGTTTGCAGGATCATCTGAAAACTGATCCGTGTTTTTCCGAATCAGAGACTTCCCTCCACCATCCGCAGATACCGGCCATAAACCCTTATCGCTGTACTCTACTCTCTCTACTACTTTGTAAGGTACAACAGTCTTGATTCCATCCAAAAACGGTTCCTCCGGAGACATCAGAGTCAAAGTGTCACCACTGTTACGCAGGCCTCCGCTTGCACCGCTGAAAATGGGTACATCTTCGGGCACATCGTATAAAGACCTGAATTCTTCCGCCGGAATGGTATCTGTGATTATCAGGGCCCTCTGTTCGCTTTTAAGGGACACTCCCTGAGGAAATGCAAAACCAAAGCCTTTGAGAATCCATGTGTTCTCCGGATAACCCTCATCAAACAGTGAAACAGTCTCAGAACCGCAGTTTTTTATCTCCACGTATTCATCACGTCCGTTGGGTGGGTTGTACATTATTTCTGTAATGACGACCTGGCTCAGATATGGATCGGAATTAGCCTTTCCGAGGGTAAGTTCGCTGAAGGTAGTAAATCTCTCCTGACCTGAACTGTTTATGTGGCGTCCAAAAGAGACTCCGTTTTCGATTGCGTCAAAAGAAAACCCGTGAGAGAAACCGTTGACAGGATTTGATGGGTCTGAAAAGAGATAGACTTCCTCACCGTTGGCACTCAGGCTGAACGGATAGGGGAGTGAGGGATCTGCAGAAAAATCGCTATGGTAAAATACCAGATATCCTTTTGCCTCTATCACTGTCCCGTCCGGGATACGGAATTTCGCCGGGGTCGATTTGTCGTCTGTCAGATACCATCCGCTGATATCAACCGGTGACAATCCGGGATTGAAAAGCTCTATTGCGTCCTGCTGGGGAGGATCGGTATGGGTAAGCACTTCGTTTACGTATACAACAGAGGGGTCGGCTCTGCCAGGTGACCCGTTTTTGCACGCCGATGCACGCCAGTTACGGGCATCTGTCAGATCAAATCCCGGTGATGTAGAGAGCGGCACAAGCGAGTATCCCAGTCCGTCCGCTTTCTCCGGCCAGGGACCTTTGTCACTGTATTCAATTGATAGAAAAACTCTCTCTTTGCTCATATCTTTCAAGGCTATTCGTTCACCGGAATTTTTAAGATTACCGCTGAACTCTCCATGCGGCGGAAATCCGTATTTTGTCTCGAAACACTCGGCACAGGATGCCAACACGATGTATTCTCCGTGCAGAATACTCTCCTCTGATGAAAATGAATAACTGATCCCGTCATCAAAGGCTACCTGTTTCAGAGAAATTTCCTTGCCGCTTCCGTTGAATATTTCTATAAATTCCAGACTGTCTGATGAGCATTGTCCTGACGGTAGAGGATTGTAATGGATCTCGCTGATAATGAGATTATAAAGCTCCTCACGTGCAGTGATATCATTGGGATTGTTAATAAGCACACAGCCTGCAAGCAGACCTGCAGCAACAGTAAGAAGAAGTCGCTTCAACAGTACCGGACTGCTCAAATTTACCCCCTGAAAAAAGAAGCGCATCGTGAAGGGTTGTATGAAAGCAACTGATCCTGAGTTTTTCTGTCAAAGACATTTTGAAGACATGTCGAGTATTTCGAAAAACCCCTCCGCTGGAGCTGAAATGCTCTGATCAGGTCTATCATCCAGGACGGGACTGAATCTTTGAAACACTTAAGTTCCAGAATTACATTCCGTTCACCGTCAAAACCTGTACTGCAACGGAAAATCTTTCCCTTCTCCGGTACAGGATCATAACTTCTTTTTTCCATGGCATGAATGTCTATATCAAAGGTCACTCTTGCGTAATCATCGCAGGTGGAAAAAAAAGCCTGCCGCCGGTATTGAACCAGAACTACCGGAGCTGCATTATACTTGCTTGCTGTGCGATAAAACAGTTCCCTGTGAAGTTCGTTTTTCTGATCCTCACCGTCCCTGATCTCTACACCTGATCTGTTGAAAAGTTCTGCGTAATCAGGATCATCTATCTTTGCCCTGATCTTCCGGATTATATCACCAAGCCGCTGCTTTATTTCAAAGAAATAGGGCATCACCGGATGATCGCCATAAGAACGGATCCGCATATTGAAACGCTTCTCCGCTTTATATATCCTCTGATGCAGAAACAGGTAATCCGGAGTATCGAAATACAGACTATTGACTTTATAGAACCGGTCCTCAGATAAGGCCGAATACTTGTCATAGGAACAATATGGTTTAATAAACTCAACAATGGGTCCGATCATTGAGAATGGAATGAGGTATTTGGCCTCGTACCTGTTAAGCAAGGATGGGGTGACAGCGGTTGAAACCCCGATCTTCTGCTCAACTTCTGTGTTTACCATTCAACGATCTCCATATTCTCGGAGAGATAGTTCCGGATAGGTGTCTGTGAAAGAAGTCCGGCATTATCAATTACATAAATGTAATTTCTCATTATGCCGTACTTGATCGAGGTACTGCTGATACGGTTTTTGAGGATATCCTCCTTTATCTCCAGAACCACAAGCGGGTCGATTCCATCTATCTGAACAAATTTCTTCAATGATGCCTCGACATCAACCTGTGATGACCTTTCTTTTAGATAGCGGTACTGGGCTATAAGCTGCCGCAGATCAGCAAGATCCTTGCGTACCTTCTCACTCAGCTCATCTTTTACCTTCTCGTATTTTTCAGATTCCTTGAGAAGATCAGCTCTGCGGCTGTTAAGTTCGTGGGCTGCGAGTGTCAAATTTGGAATGCGAAACCCTAATTCAATGGAAAAAGACTTTTTAAGATTATAGTCTTTCAGATCATATTTCCTCATCAGTTCATCGTACATCTCACCGTTATCGTAGTTGAAACTTATAAGATCCAGATAGCGGCGTGTCTCGGCTTTTTCGAGATCAAATCTTTTACGTGCCAGGTCAATTTCGGTTCTGTAGAAATCCAGGTACGCGTTGTTGGTGTCAAGGGAAAATGTACCTGTTTCAATCCTTCTGATAATGGTTTCAATGCTGACCAATCCAGATGTGTCAAAAGAAGTAAAAGATGAATCACCGAGATAATATGCTACCCGCTGCTCCAGAACAGAGATGTTCTTCTCTATCTCAAGAGAAAATACCTTCTCATCCGACCTGTCATCCTCAGCCTTTACAAGCTTCTCCAGCTCAAACTTCTCACTGTAAGCGGATTCCTCCAGCACCTTTATCCGGTCATCATAAAGGGTTATAAGCTCATGATACAGCTCAAGAAGCGTCTTCCATTCGAGCAGGTCGATAAAAGTGATATATCGATTGTAAATAGCTATATTGAGGAGAAGATTGCGCTTCATTCTCTTGGTGGTGATCAGGCTGCTGTTATAGCTGCCCGCTGCACGGGTTTCAAGCACTCCCCGGGGCTGCAACCTCAGAGAATACCGGAAATTATTCTGATCGAAGCCGGTATTGCGCACCCGGAATTCAATATTCTCTATCCCTGGTATACCAATGAATGTTTTGGTCACAGCCGCGTTTTTATTGTCCTGAGAGGAAACAACAGGATCATTACGCGCTGAAATAAGAAGATTTTTAAATGACGGCTGTCCGGCAGTCAGTGTAACAGATATAAACGGGATTACTATCGCCGATGTTAATAAATATCTGGTCAAAGTATATTATCCGTGATAAAGAATTGCGAGAGACGGTCTGAACCATTATCAAATGTAATAACAATAGTTTTTTTTGCCGTATCGACAGCTATTCCTTCCGGTTTCATTTTCGTAAAACTCTTTACAAAATCTAACTGCTGACCGGAACGGAGAACCCACAGGCGCCCCTCCACAGGATTATTATTATTTGTGCAGCAGGAGAGCACATAGAGATCATCTCCGATAAACTGCATATCAGAAATCCTGAACTGGTTTCCTGTCTTTTTATCTTTGAGATCCAGTTGATTCCATAATTTAACCGCTGAACTGTTTAAAACCTTTTTGCTGAACATCTTATCGATACCCTGGATCTTCAAAACAGCCGATTTGCCATCCAGAAGCGGCTCCTTGAATCCAAGAAAAATGGAGTCTCCCCTGCATGCAATTCCTTCGATATCAGGGGTTCTTCTTGCAGTGTCGATCTTTATAAGCTTTGTCCATAACGCGCCAGTATCACTCTGGGCTGCGTTTGTGAGAAGATCCAGAAGTTTTACTTCCGAGTCGAGGGTGAAAGACTCTCTGTCTCTTCTGATACGCATGAGAAGCTTCCGCTTGTCGGGCAGTTTTCCTTTTTTTGAAGGACTCTGAGAGCATACTATGTAAATGTACCCTTTTTCGTCAATTGTGATTCCCTCCATGTCACTTGCATCTTTAAGGCCATTGATCTGCACTTCGTTTTCAATTTCACCTTTGCTGTTCATCAGATAAAGCATCGGGGATTCATCACTTATTATGCAGTATTTCTGAATGTCCTCAAGAAAGACCGCTCCTGAGGCCTCTATACCCAGAGCAGAAGACCCGGGACGGGTTATATCCCTGTATTCAGGAAGCATCTCATGAGTAACAACTGTGTCTGCCAGGGGAGCGCTGCGTGAGAAAATATTTGCAAGCTTTGCGGGCCCCTTTACTGGCTTATTGCCATGATCGAGGCGTATGAGCACTTTCTCACCAAGCAGGAATTGGTTTTTTTCCGGTATCCTGATTGTTACTTCCCGACCCCACATCACTACTTCCGGAACTTTTCTGAGCCGCAGAGGATATTCCACTATCCGGGTGCCCACACCTATCACTTTTCCTGATACCTGATGTTTCTTGTCTGCCAATGACCGTACAGTTACACTCTGGCCGAGGGATACTGAACTGTAAATATTCTCATGGATATATCCCAGAACAAACGAAGGAGATTCAGAGTGAATTGTAGCGATTGAATCGAAAGCGGAAACCATCTCTCCTTCTTTGTAGAAAACCGCTCCCACTATGCCGTCGCTCTGAGCTGTTATGAAAAGTTTTTTGTTCAGCTCTGTGTAGAGACGTAGTTGGTCAGAGTACTGTTCCAGTTGATCCTTTAACGGATCGACCCCGTGAGAGATCTGGCTGCGGAGGTTCTCATCCATTATAGCGGTTGACCTGTCTAACCTGGCAAGTTCCTCCTTAAGGTTCTGAATCCTTATCAGAGTAGGATTGTTGGTACTGACTGCTATTGATGTTGAGTCGTTATCTCTAACACTGCGCAACTTCTGGATAAGCTCCCGGTTTATGGCGTACTGTGACTCAAGCTGCTGGAGTTCTGAGCGGATCTCGATAATTCTTGCTTCCTGTTCGCTTTTCAACGCCTTCATTTCGGCTTTTGAAAGGTTCGCCTGAGTTTTACTGCGGGTTCTCATTTCGTTTACAAGATGAGTATACTCGCTGATCTTCAGTTCGATTTCAGGACTGCGCATCTCCACCAGGGTATCACCGGTAAATACCCTCTGACCGGGAGTGATCCTCATCTTTTTAATCTCAACCCCGAATTCAGCTCTGATTACCATTTCCTTTGTATCAGCTATTCCATGAAAGCTCTCCAGATCACTCCGCAGATTGATGGAAATTACAGTAAGGGCGGCAAGTGCACATAAAAGCGCTGTATAGAGGATTTTCATGGGGTACCTTTACAATTCAACAGTGGTTTCCTGCAATAACAAGTTCACATCTTTGATTGATGATAGTTTTCTGATTTCAGTGATGAAATTTTCTTTGGTCAGGTTTTTTTTCAGCTTGACATGATAGGCATAGTCGATTCGTTCCCCCTGGGCCATCTCTCTAAGACTGACCAGAGCGAAATGCCTGCAGTAATTTTTCATGATTCCTTCCAGATGAGCATGATTTTCGGCATTGCTGTCAATATTGAATCGCAACATCCCGTCAAAATACCGGGTTTTGCCGAATGGAGAATAATACAGTACAACGGCAGCACCGCAGAAACCCAGAGTCCCTATGATCGCTATACCGTATCCAAATACACCGCAGGCAATTCCGGAAGCAACTGCTGCAAACATGAAAATGATATCACGGGGGTCTTTAAACACCGTTCTGAATCTGATTATCGCCAATGCCCCCATTATGCCGAGTCCGCGCAGAGGATTATCTCCCAGAGATTGCATAATCATTCCGCCAACTATTGATACCAGTATCAGAGATTGAACATAGTTTCGTGAATATGAAAGACCACAATAGGTTTTTTCATAGGTGATGGCGATAAGTGATGAGAGGACAAATGAAAGAAGAACAGTATAGAGGGTGCTTATCAGCGTTGGATTTGCAGTAGTTGTCTGAATCGTAAAAAAATCAAGCATGCCTTTATTCCTTCGGGTTGTTTTCCGTAAAATGATCAGGTAAACCGCTTAATGTAGATAGTGTAGAAATGGGCTGAAATGGTGCGAAAAAGATTTGTACAACCATTTTTTACACGTTTAACCGGCAACAATTAATTCGTCCCGTATTTTCATCTTCCGGCTCTTCAATCCTGAAGATCCATGATGAATACTGGTTTTAACATAATAAAGAAAGCGTTTGAACGCAAGTTATTACACGGCTGTGAGGCCGTATTACTGTTCTCTATTGAGAATAGATATTCCACCTGCCGTTCCTCAATCCGGACTCTTTAAAACATATTTTCCATCCGGTGCGACTGAATGAACCGGGACTCGATGCTGTTTCTCAAAATAATCATAAAACTGCTTAAGATTTTCCCAGAATCCAATAGTCTCCCTGTAAACATTATACCTGTTTCTTAAAAACTTCATCCCCTCTTCATTCATTCTGGCAGGAAATATATGAACTTCGATCATCTTCTGACCATAATTTCTGGCATAAGCACAAATCAGATATAATTCCTTTATATATTCATCCTCAATCGGCAAACACCCGATTGTGACACAACTCCCATGTATAAAGATATCTCCGCCCAGTTTTCCTGCCACTCCGAGAATTCTGTCGGATTTATTGGGATAGTTGATCCCCAGAGAAAGGTAAAAACTGCTTGAAGGATTAAACCTGTCGATAATGTACAAGCCCTCAGGAACCTGATAATCACCCTGCATCCTTTTAGGACCCAGGTCACCCGAACTTTGACAGATCTGATATGTCTTTAACAGAACAAAATCATCTGAGTCCCTTTTGGCAGCCCACAACTCGAGCTGAGCTTCTCTTTTAAAAGCTCTCAGGAAGATCTTTGATTGTGTAAAGGAAAGTCCTTTGTCGGAAAAGAGCTTTTCGACTGTCTTTAATTTTTCCGTTTCTGAGGATCTGAAGCGGGTATAATTTCTCTGCTGAGAGAGGAAGTCATCAGAATAGAGAACCATTGGAATCATAATCAGGAACAGAGTCGTTCTTCTAATTCTCAGGGCATAAACGCACAAAGAACAGAAAAGTTTCATAAACTACCCTGTTCCTGATCGATTGAACAGGAAACCCTGTCACTCTTGTCTGTAACCGGACAGGAATTTCCTGAGCTTTAACATCGCGTCTTTCAGTTCCTCGGCAGTGGGCAGAAAGACAATACGGAAATGATCAGGATCGGACCAGTTAAAACCTGTCCCGTGCACTAAAAGGATCCTCTCACTGCGCAGGAAGTCCAGCACGAATTTTTCATCACTTGTTATATTAAACTTCTTTATGTCAATTTTTGGGAAAAGATAGAAAGCCGCCTGCGGTTTCACGCAGCTAAGCCCTTCTATCTGGTTTACCATCGAATAGCAGATATCCCGCTGTTCTTTGAGTCTGCCCCCTTCCTTTGTCAAATCATAGATGCTCTGGTAACCTCCCAGTGCGGTCTGGATTATCGATTGTCCTGGAACGTTGCTGCACAGGCGCATCGAGGCAAGCATCGTCAGTCCTTCAATGTAATCTCTGGCAACACTCTTTCTTCCGCTTACCACCATCCATCCAACCCTGAACCCTGCTACTCTATATGTTTTAGAAAGTCCATTGATTGTGATAAACAATACATCGTCGGCAAGGGAAGCAGTAGATGTGTGAACTGCTCCGTCATAGGTAATCTTGTCATAAATCTCATCGGAAAAGACTATAAGATCATTCTGACGGGCAATTTCAATTATCTGTTCCAGGATTTCCACCGGATAGAGCGCACCTGTGGGATTGTTGGGATTTATCACCACGATTCCCCGGGTGTTTGAATTGACCTTCTTCTTTATATCCTCTATATCCGGACACCAGGATGACTGCTCATCACAGACATAGTGAACCGCGGTGCCTCCGGAAAGGTTGACGGCCGCAGTCCATAGAGGATAATCCGGAGAGGGAACCAGAATTTCATCACCGGTATTGAGCAACGCCTGCATGGCCATAACTATTACCTCACTGGCCCCATTTCCGATGAAAATGTCCTCGGTTTCCACACCGGCAATGTTTTTCTGCTGACAATACTGCATTATCGCTTTACGCGCCGGAAACATTCCCTTTGAATCACTATAACCCTGGGTTGTGCTGAGGTTTATAACCATGTCATGAAGAATCTCATCGGGAGCGAACAATCCAAAGGGAGCAGGATTGCCGGTATTGAGTTTTAGTACCTGATATCCTTCTTCTTCAAGACGTTTTGCCTCATCAAGAACCGGACCTCTTATATCGTAAAGCACATTGTCGAGTTTGGTTGACTTTTTCACAGGGTTCATTTTCTTTTCAACTCCTCAGAGAGGTTTATTTCTATAAATATATAGCTTACCTTTGTCCGAACATGTGGACAATTACAAAATACTATGTCGCGCATTTAAATGGAGTACAGTTAAGAGATCAACCGTTCTCAGGATGATTTGGCGGACTTTATTGCCGTTCTGTTTTCAATGCTTGTCAGCATTGTAAGTGCTGTGGTATAGCCGTTATACATAGTATTCCAGATACCGCCGCCCGGTTTTCCCCAGTGCCCTGTCTGAAAGAGGTTGGAAAGATGTGTTTTAATGGGAAGTTTAGCTTCACCGTAAATATGCGATGTGTTTTCAAAACCATAGAGAGCGCCTCCGGTGTTCCCTGTGTAGCGCTCAAAGGTTGATGGAGAACCTGTTTCCATAAGGCTTACATGTCCCCTCAATCCCGGAATGATGCTTTCTGCTTTTGTCATAATCCTTTCTGCATGCAGAATCTTTTCGCTTTTCCAGTTATCTGAGGCTGACTTTTTGACAAAGTTGAGAATGGTCAGGGTCTTGTCATCCTCGGAATCCGAAGGACGCAGAAAGATTAAATGATCGATTGTTTGAAGATCACAGTTCTGTATCCGTTCATACACCGACTCATCACTGCCGTCAAACCAGTTGAAGACATTATGTGGAACCATATTGAAAGACGGGGTGTCAAGTCCAAGATAAACGGCGACACAGGATACAGACGGATTGAGGTTACCTAACCTGCGCAGCCATATTCTGCTTCGGGATTCAGGACCGATGATTTCGTTGTGAAGTATATAAGGACTGATATTTGAGACAAAATTGTCTGCAGAAAAGGTCTCTCCACTATCAAGGGTGACGGAATTCGCACTGCCTCCTTCCGCTTTCAGAGATACTACTTCTGCCCTGGTACGTACCTCACCACCATTGGATGTAATAACAGATGCGAGGGCTGAAGCCAGGTTATCGAATCCACCCTTAATGGAATGAGAACCTTCCATCGCGTGCACTATAAACATCAAAACATAAAACGCTACTGGAGCGCTGGATGGGGGAGTGCCGCCAAATGGCCACTGAGAATAAATTACCCTCTGAAGATTCTCATCATTAATAAAAGATTTAATGTAATCTTTGAAATTTTGGTTCTGATGAGCAGATACAAATGAATGGTATTCAGGTGTTTCTTCCAGAGATCCCTGCCAGAGAGGTCCCAGAAAAGCATCATAAAAGGACCTCATCTCACCAAAAAGTTTCATCAGGTTGGATTTCTGATGCGGAAAATCCTCTGATAGTTTCTCAATGATCTGATCGTACCAGACAGGAACAGAATAGGAAAATCCATTCCACTGTGAATGGTACATAGTTTTGTGTTCTTCTGTGATAATGCGGTTATCGATGCCAAGCTGTTTCAGCAGATGCATGATAAAACCGTTCGGGCCTGCAGGAATCGAATGTACCGCTGATTCGAATCTGAATTGCCTGCGCTTGAAGCAATGTGTGTAACCCCCGATACGGGTGTGTTTTTCCAGAACAAGAACTCTCATTCCACTGGATGCCAGAAATGCGCCGCAGGTGAGTCCTCCGATTCCGGACCCGAGTATAATTACATCAAAATCTCTATCCAAAAATCCTCCGCAGATTCCAAAGGAGAATAGAAATCCCGTTTCCCGATATTAGATCAGCGCCAATGCGTTGGAGAACGGTAATTGTCGCGAGTGTTTTGCGGATCAGGTCGATGAGGCTGTCAAGAACCCGATCAGAAAAGATCAATTACCATAAAATACATCAGAATCCGTCTGGAATCCATGGCCAATCTATAATGCAGTACTATTTTTTTTTCCCCGAAGTCAGTAAATTCTGCTCACAATAAACTGGGGCAGGATAGAGCCGGAAAACAAGCATTTACAAACCTCTTCGGCTGTGTAGTTTGAAAAACAGAATTTTGATGTTGTACTATTGGTATAAAGGAAACGGTTTTAAGAGAAGTGTGTATCCGGAATGGTTATAAAAGGGGGAAAAGACGGTCACAGTAAAGTGACCGCCTCAGATCTTTACTGTCAGTTCTTCTGGGAGAGGTATTTTTCAACAGTTGTTACACACTTGTTGATAGAAGTGATATTGGGGAATTCGGATTCCGGTATTGAAACACCGAATTTTTTCTCCATGGTAGCCAGCACTTCCAGCAATGCCATTGAATCCAGTCCCATATCTTCAATAAAACTGGCATCATCGGTAATCGAAGATTCGTCAATATCCATATCTTCTGCGATGTCTGTAATGAGTTCGCGAATAGTGCTTTTGATTTCTTCTTTATTCATGCGAAAGTCTCCTCACTGGATCGAGGTTTTTTATTGTTTATGTTTAAAATAAATATCCGGCTGCAGAGTTACTTAACATTTTTAAGCACCAGTGCGCCACAGTTCCCGTCACATGAAAATGACGTGACCAGAGCATAAGTGCTTTCTTTTTGTACTGTGTCGAATACCAGCGGGATGTTACCGATGGTATTGTAAGTTGGTCCGGTTCCACTGATGCGGGAATTTCTGAGATCAGAAAGTGCACACATTGTATTAAGTGCACCTGATGCCCCGTAGCATTCGCCTGTAAACATCTTGTATGCGGTTACCGGTTTATTCGTTCCGAACACGGTTGTGATTGCATCCGCTTCAAATTGATCGCTCAGCCTGTTGCCGCTGGCTGCTGAAGCAATAAAGTCAATAGCGTCAGGATCTATTCCAGCCTCGTCGCAGGCTGCTTTTATTGCGTGTACTGCCGCGTCTGTTCCGGATGAACCCTTTCTGGCATCAGGGTTGAAAGCACTGCCGACTCCGGCTATTTCACCCAGAATAGAAGCACCTCTTGCCTTTGCGGATTCCTCTGTTTCCAGAAGAAACACGGCGCACCCCTCACCAGCCACAACGCCATCGCTGTCTAATGCGAAAGCTCTCAAGTCTCCTGATTTGGAGAGAATACCTGTTCTTTCAAATCCAAGAAGACTATAGTAGCTTATCTCTTCCAGACCACCGGCAGCTATTCTGTCCAGATATCCCATCCCGATATGGTCGCAGGCATAGATGAGTGCATCCAGGCCGGAGTTGAAACCAGTGGAAATGGTTGCACTGAGATTTCGGGACGTATAGCGGATGTTGGCATTTCCTGTGGGGGAATTTATCACTGTGTTGGCAAAAGCCTGAGGATTGACATTATTTACACCGTTTACAATCGAATCACTGAGAAAATCTCCTATGCTCTGTACACTGCCAAAAGCAGTTCCGATACAGATTCCAGGGCGACTCTCCTCGTCTGTACTCTCCATCACCGATTTCAGCCCAGTATCGAATGTCCCAAGAAGGAATTTAGTGGAGTTATCCTTGTTACGAAGGCCTTTTTTTCCAAGTACCTCTACTGGATCGAAATCACGAACCGCGTAACAGGGAACCTCACTGCTGAATTGATGAAATTCAAAATCCTTTACAGAGGATTTACGGGGCGGCTGGCTGAGAGATGAAGAGGCATTGCTGAATCCTATTCCCAGCGCACTTATAGTTCCGACTTCGGTTATTACAATTGGTCTGGATCGCATTCTTTGAATCTTACCCTTTGAATTTTCTGAGAACAATTGAGGAAGTATTGCCCGCAAATGCATAAGCATTGGAAACCACTGTTTCAAGTTTCATCGGACGGGCCTGATTAGGTATATAATCGAGATCACATTCCGGGTCTGGTTCGGAATAATTTATTGTCGGTAAGGCAATCCCATGCTTTATCATCAGGGCGCATGCTGCAGCTTCTATGGCTGAGGCAGCACCCATGGTATGGCCTAACATGGATTTCAGTGATGACATAGGAGTAGTGCGGGCCTTCTCGCCCAGAACCGATTTAACTATAAGTGTTTCGGATTTATCGTTCTCGCCGGTACCGGTTCCGTGTGCACAGATATAATCTATATCGTTCGGGGTGATCCCGGAGTATTTGATCGAGCGATTCAGGGCCAGAATCCCGCCGCTTCCGGTGGGGTCAGGTATTGTCATCTTGAAGGCATCACAACCCAGACCACAACCGATAATTTCAGCGTATATTTCTGCTCCGCGTGCTATAGCTTTGTCAAGCCGCTCCAGAAACAGCACACCCGATCCCTCACTGACTGCCATGCCTGCGCGGTTTTTGTCGAAAGGACGGCAGACGTCTGGTGTTGTAGCGAGCAGGCGGTTGAAACCTGTGAAAGCGATACCTGAGAACGGATCACTTCCTCCAACGATTGCCATATCGATCTTGTTTCGCTTTATTAAATCAAAGGCATACCCTATAGCATAGTTTCCCGCGGCGCAGGCAGTGGGAATCATTATATGCGGGCCTTTGATTCCAAAAACTCTTGCGATATTAGCTGGTATTGATGCACAGGGATACTGTCTTGGAAGGTTGGAGGGGATCTGGCCGGCATCACCGGTCTGATACTTTATCTTTACTCCCTTCTCCAGAATCTGAGGTTCACCCATGGTAGTACCCATGCTGATACCGATCCTGAAAGGATTTTCCTTTGAGAGATCTATGCCTGAGTCATAGATTGCCATCTTAGCCGCAGCAACTGCAAACTGGCTTGAACGGCCCATCTCTTCTATCTCTTCATTTGAGAGATACTGCGATGCATCGAAATCCAAGACCTCACCGCCGGTTTTGGTTCTGAATTCAGTTGCATCAAAGATCTGGAGAGGTCTGACACCATTTTCTCCATTCAGGGCGGCTTGCCAGAACTTCTTTACACCTGTACCTATTGGGGTAACCAGGCCCAGACCAGTAATTACGACTCTGTTTTCGTACATATTGATACTTTTATCCCATTAACATGAAATTATAAAGAAAGGTAAATATAGTTAATTAGGCTGTAGAAATCCAATTGTGAAATAAAATGTCATTATTTCTGAAAGCAGGGCATTCTCCGGAATGGAAAAATCAGGCTTCTTTGCGCATCCCGAACATCATTTCCCCTTTTGCTACAAGCTTTCCATCTACTGTGGCTCTTCCCACCACAGCGGCACTGTCACCGAAAACTTTTTCAATGTTCACAGTCGTGACGAGTTGATCTCCTGGAACGACTGGTTGCATGAAAGACATTTTTGAGACTTTGCCCAGGTAGTAAACACAGTTTTCCTTAATACCGCCTGATGACTTAGCCAGCAGGAAGCAGGATGCCTGGGCCATATTTTCAATTATATATACACCCGGAAAGACTGGTTTGGAGGGAAAATGTCCCTGAAACTGAGCCTCGTTTATTGAAATATTCTTTAATACGGTTACTGACTGGTTTTCCTTAAAATCCAGTACCCTGTCGATAAGAAGAAAAGGATACCGGTGAGGAACATTTTTCATTATTTCCTGTATATCGAACATTGTCTGCTCCCATTCAGGCCGTCAGGCCACCGTCTATGGCAAATACCTGCCCGGTTATATACCTGGCTTTTTCTGAAGCCAGAAATGCTACCAGATCTGCCACTTCCTGAGCACTTCCCATCCTGCGCATCGGAATCATATTTCTTATCTCCTCCAGATGTTTCTCAGGAATGGCTTTGGTCATTTCGGTATCTATATATCCCGGTGCTATGCAGTTTACCGGAATCGATAATTTTGCTGCTTCCTTGGCCAGTGCGCGTGTAAAGCCGATTATACCTGCTTTCGATGCACAGTAGTTGGTCTGTCCGTTAATACCGACCAGTCCGCTGACCGATGATATATTTACAATACATCCGCGCTTGTTTTTGAAAAAATAACCGATCAGGTTCCTTGTTACATTGAAATACCCGGTAAGGTTGGTGCTTATCACAGCGTCCCAGTCTGAAGGCTGCATTATAAAGAGGCTTCTGTCCCGTGTGATGCCGGCGTTATTGACAAGCAGATCGACATCGGTCAGGTATTCCCTGGCCTGATTTATAAATGCTGCCGCCGAATCGAAATTTGAAACGTCTGCCTGAAATGCGGCTGCTTTTCCGCCCTCCCGCTCTATCTCTTCCACCAGAGAATCGGCTTTTTCTTTATTGGAGATATAGCTGAACGCGACCTGAAAGTCTTCACGTACAAGTGTTTTTACTATTGCGGCACCAATACCTCTTGAGCCGCCTGTGACTATCGCTTTTTTACTCACAGCGCCTCCTGTGACTCAGTAAATGACATGGCATGTTTCTTCATGCCCCGTGCCACTGCATCCTTTACTTTCTGAGAAAATTCCCTCGATTTGAGGATGTTT
>JAAYIG010000220.1 GCA_012523595.1 Fibrobacter sp. | reverse complement strand
TCTCAGGCAAAATAAGAAGACTGCAAAGCTGGGAAGTTGTCCTTCCCTCTGCCTAACAACACAGGCAGAGGAAAAGATTAGTATTGTCTCTGTAGAGCCTTAAGATGACATCAAAAAAACTAAAAAAAGTCTTGATTTTTAACTTAGGAACTCTGGGGTAAACCTCCGAGATGAAAAAGATGATCTAAGACCTTAAATCAACAAATCATCTTCGGGATAAAAAAAACTTTGTTCTCTAAATCATCTCCGGGGTAATATGCGTGTCTACTTATTCAGAGTAGAATCACTCTTTCACCCCAGAGGAAACCCCCAAACCCCCTCAAACCCATTTTGTATTTTTCCCCTCCTATGATCACTTTCGAAAATGTCTCAAAACAGTACGGAAGTAAAATCCTTCTGGACCAGGTCAATTTCTCCATCCACGATAACTGCAGAACAGGGCTTATCGGAGTAAACGGTTCAGGCAAAACAACTCTTCTGCGAATGCTCAGTGCCGAAGAACAACCCGACAGCGGTACAGTGCAAAAACCACCATCACTCAGCATTGGATATCTCCCTCAGGAAGTTGAAGTGCTGGACAGCAAGACCCCTCTGGAGATAGTGCTTGAGCCCTTTTCGCATATACTTGATTTTGAGAAGCAACTGGAGTCGGTTTCCGAAAATCTCCATAAAGAAGACCTGAAGAAGTCTCTGCAGAAAATGGATCTTCTCTTTGAGGCTGCTGAGTTTCACGATATCTACTCTCTTACAGCAAGGGCCAGAGCAATTCTTGCAGGACTTGGGATTCCTGAACAGAGTTGGACTCAGCCGGTTGAGTATCTCTCAGGAGGGTTCAGGATGAGGGCAGTGCTTGGGAAGCTTCTTCTTTCTGCCCCGGAATTCCTGCTTCTCGATGAGCCGACAAATCACTTGGACATGGATTCTCTTGTATGGCTGGAGAAATATCTGGAGCGCCAGAAATGCGGAATGCTGATTGTGAGCCATGACAGGGATTTTCTCAACCGTATAACCAACTACACGGCTGAAATCAGTAACAAGTCTGTCACAGTGTACAAGGGTAATTATGATCAATACCAAAGCTATCGCGCCGAGGCTCTGGAGACAGCACAGAACAGAAGGCGTAACCTGCAGATAAAAATTGCCCAGACAGAAAGATTTGTGGAAAGATTCAAGGCTAAAGCCTCAAAAGCCACTCAGGCTCAGTCAAGGATGAAGATGCTTGAGAAGCTTAAGGCCGAGATGCCGGAGATTGAATCAAATAATAAGCAGATCCATTTCTCCTTTCCTGAAGTAAAGCAGTCAGGTATCGTTCCTGTAAAGCTTACTGGTGTATCCGCCGGTTATGGAAACAATAATGTTTTAAAAGATGTTTCCCTGAGTGTCAACAGAGGCGACAAGATAGCGATCGTGGGTCCAAACGGGGCCGGCAAGTCGACATTGCTGAAAACTATCGCAGGGATGGTGAAACCAACAGGGGGAGAAGTAGAGCTCGGACATAATGTTGAGATCCGTTTTTTTGGTCAGCACCAGCTCGAACAACTCGATCCGGAGAAAACACTCTACAATACAATGATCAAAGACTCCATCTCCACCGAAAAAACCTTCGTGCGCAATATCCTTGGTGCATTCCTGTTCAGTGGGGATGATGTAGAGAAAAAAGTAGAGGTTCTTTCAGGAGGAGAAAAAGCACGCCTTGTCCTTGCCACCCTTATGGCAAGTCCGGGTAATGTGTTGCTTCTTGATGAGCCAACAAACCATCTGGACATCAATTCAGTGGAAAAACTGGCTGATGCGATGGCGGAGTTCAGTGGAACTATCATTTTTGTTTCTCATGATGAGTACTTTATCTCCAGAATTGCAACCAGGATAGTGGAAATCAGGCCGGGAACGATCAGGGATTTTCCTGGCACACTGGAGGATTACAGAAGTTATGTTGAGTCCTTTTTTTCCGGTGATACGGGGAAAACGGAAAGCAGAAAAATCGCAGGTCCGGATGAAAAAGAGATACGTATCAGAGAGCGTGAAAACCGGAAAAAACTCAGCCGCATATTAGAGAGAGTTGAAAACCAGATCAGTCTTCAGGAAGCAAAAATCGCTGAACTCACCAGTGTTCTCAACGATCCTGCAAACGCATCCGATCACGAGCTTCTGCATAATACATCTATGGAAATAAAGCAGATCGAATCGGAAATCGAGAAGCTTATGGCAGAGTGGGAAGCATGCTACAAAGAATTGCAGGAGACCTCTGCTGGCAAATAAATACCTCTCTGCTTTCCAGAGAAGCCCGTGATGAAGTATATTTAGAATCTTTTTTCTTTTAAACACCCGCAAGAAAGGTTCTGGAAATGGCAAAGTTCAGAGGGAAAGCGCTTCTTCCCTGGCCCTTTGTAAAGCAGTACATCATTCCCGGTTTATTCAGGAATCTTGATTCCTGGTACATGTTTCCACAGCAGTTCAGAAAATATTTCGAAAATCATGATCCTGAAAAAGACACTCCGGTAGGGCAGATCTCTCTCCGGGTAAACGAAGTCTGTAATCTCAGGTGCGGCTCCTGCGGCCAATGGGGTGAGAACGGACATTTGCGGTTGAAACTCGAACGTGGTGAACGTCTTGACCAGCTCGATTTTGATACTGTAAAGAGAATTGTGTTCGAGACCCGGCACGATCATCCTTTTTATTATATCTGGGGCGGCGAGCCGACAATGTGGAAACCTCTCCTGCCTCTTTTTGAGGAGCTTGCCAGATATAAACTGAAGGGCTCGATAGTCACTAATTCCCAGGACCTTGACAAGATTCTTGAGGATCTTATCGACACAGGCTCTCTGCAGGTTCTTTTTCTGAGCCTTGATGGATGGAATTCGGAATCACAGAATCTGATGCGTTCTCCGGCTAACGGAAGGTCTTCAGATAATTTTGAGAAAACAATGGCTGTTATTGAAAAGGCACATCAGATAAAGAAGCGCAAAAATCTCATGTTTCCCTTTATCATCCCGATAAGTGTCATATCCAATCACAACTATATGCATCTGGCCGATATTCACCGGCTGGTGCTTGATAAGGCGCAACTTCATCCATTCTATTTCGGATGGTTCATTACAGAAGAGCGCTCTGCACTGCATGAGAAAGTTTTTGAAGACAGGTTTGGATTCAAACCAAAGAATCACAGAGGATATCTTAAATCCTGTTTCAATGATGTCGATCCTGAGGAAACAGCAGACCAGATCCGGCAGATCGAACTGATATCAAAAGGTAGAGCCTGTGTCCCACAGTTTCTGCCTGATATCAAAACAGAAAAGCAGATCCGCCGGTATTACGAAGATCACTCCTGGCACTGTGGTTATCCGCAATGCGAAAGTATCTACTATACAGCGGAGATTTCTCCTGACGGGAGGGTGACTCCCTGCCGTGATTATCAGGACTATACCTGCGGAAATATCAACACCCAATCATTCTACGATATCTGGAACGGAAAAGAGTTCAAACAGTTCCGCAGAGAGATGAAAAAGGGGTTGATGCCTGTGTGTACCAGATGCTGCGGTCTTCAGGGATTCTGATATAATGATTGAGGAATACTTTCACACCTGTTAATATCATCGAGTGTTTCCGCTCTGCGGATACACTCAATTGACCCATTCTCCATAATCATCACTACTGCAGGCCTGCAGGTGATAAACTGCATCCATTGTGTCATATTGTAAGCCCCTACCGGGCTTATCACTAGTCTACCTCCAACAGGCAATGGAGGAAGATAGATGGCATCGGCAATCACATCGATATTCATGCAAAGCGGCCCGTAAAGCCTGCATGGCTCCGGGATTCCGGCCAATTGACGGTCCGGTTGTATCAGATGATTATACCAGACAGATGTCGGAAGCAGGTTTATACCTGCATCGAGAAGATAACACCTGGTCCCGTCTGCAAGCTGTTTGCGGGCATAAACCGTAGTGATCAGAAATCCCGATTCATCGATAACCGCTCTTCCACTCTCGATGTAAAGTACAGGATACTCCTTCGGATGCAGACATCTTAATAGTGTGTTACAGATCCCATCTGCATACTCATCGATTCCCGGCACCGCGACATCAGGAGACAAGTAAATGCCCTTGAGCCTGTTTCTTGAAGGGAAACCGCCGCCTATATCTATATATTCTATCTCAAAATGATAATCACGCTCCATATCCTGCATGAAATTGACAAGCTTTTCCGTGACCGATATATATGCCTGGGGTTCAAGAACAAAAGTGCCGATATGAGTATGAAGTCCCCTTAGTGTCAGATATCTGCTCCTTGCTATACGGCTTACGGCTTCTCTGGCCTGACCATTTTCAAAACTGAAACCGAACTTGTTCCATTGAGTGTATAGTCCCGCTTCAAAATTGATTCTTATCCCAAGAGGCACTTTTCTGTCAATCTCTCTTGCACACATCTCGATAAGATAGAGCTCATCAAAATTATCCACATTTATCATGCAGTTATCTGCAATGGCCTGCTTGAGAAGATCAGCGGGTTTATAAGGCCCGTTTAGAATGATCGAACTGCCCTGCACACCAAGCTTCTTGGCTTTTCTGTACTCAAATTCAGAGACTACTTCAGCGAATGCTCCCTCTTTATGGAGAGTCGCACATACAGCACCCAGGTAGTTTGTCTTGTAAGGCCAGGCCATTTTGACATTGGGGTAACGGGTGGAAAATGCGGAATAGATCCTGCGATAACTGTCCAGAGTTTTTCTCTGGCTTAAAACAAACAGCGGGCTGCCGAAATTCTTGATAAGAGATTCGACTTTGACTCCATCGACAGTGTCACGGTAATCTCTGTAACTGGAGTTTCCGAATTTGTTCATCACACCTGCGACCTGCTTGACCAGAACCGGCCTTACATAAGCTTTTTTTGACATAGTTTACCACGTTTCCGCTTTTATGGAGATGTTTTCAATATCCTGAATATCACGAATCAACTCACTGGTGTATCTTATCATCAACTTCCCCGCATCATACCTGGAATGGGTTTCATGCTCCATTCCAAGCAGGTTTTTTACCATGCGCTCTGGAAGGTTTACCCCGCAGGCGCTTGACATGAAAATCCAGGCAGGGAACCTGGGATTTATCTCGATACAGTAAAATTCATTAGTGTCTCTGTCAAGGATCAGTTCAAGTTCAAATGCCCCTCTCCATCCAAGCATCTGAATCATCCGTTCCGCTGCATCAAAGATCTTTCTGTTATTTACACTTACTATTGTCCAGGCTTTCCCAAGGCTCGTAGTGGCCACCTTTTTCACAGCCACCAACCCTAACGCTCTTCTCCCGTCAGCCAGACCAGCACAGTTATACTCATCACCCGGAATATTCTCCTGAATCATCACCGGCAGCCCCCATCTTGCAGAAAGCCCGTGCACAGCTTTCATAGCCTCCCCCGGACTGCTGATCTTTACCGCTTCGTAAAAAGGCCCTTTTACAAAACAGGGAAATCCAACTTTCCTGCAGACATCAATAACACTGGAAAGCTCAGTGATCACTTCGGTTCTGGGAACCCTGAAACCGGACTTGTCTGCTAGCCGGAACAGGTTGTCTTTAGATCGCATACGGAAAGCTTTAGCCGAGGGAAGCATTATCTTTATTCCCATCGACTCCAGTTCCTTTTCTATTCGCATATAAAGAGGCAGTTCAACATCAAGGACCGGTATAATGACATCGATCTTCTCTCTTTCGTGAATATAAGAAAGCCTTTCGAGAATCGCTGATGAATTACTGGATGGATAAGGAAGTATGTAAGACTTGTCAAAAAGCCAGTCCATGTATATCCCGGGTTCCAGTGTGTCGTAAGCCAGCCCGATCAGCCTGACATCAAGATCGCATTCCTTAAGACATCTTGCGACTCCTGTCCCCGGCCCAGGATTGTCTACTGCATTTATTCCGCTTACCGCTACAGTCCTCATATTTACCTTCAGATAAGAAAGTGTGACCGCAGAGTCTCAATCAGTTGCAGAATATCCTGCTCCGCTGTGTCACAGTCAACATCGTACTCCTCACTCAGCTCCCTTGCTATCCCTCGTACATCAATACCGGCTTTTAATCTGTCAACGATGTAAACACCTGTTTCATTTGCGTTGTAACTGTTACCTGTCACAGGATCGAATATAAACCCGGTACTGGAGATAGCAAGGTTATGAAGTTTGCCGATATCCATTTATTGTTTCTCCTCTTTATCTTCAGACAGTAATTCCAGATACTTTTTCGCTGTTTCATTGGTTGGATCAAGTATTCTGAGTGATGCAAATATCTCACGGCATTCCTTCATCCGCTTTTTACTGTAAAGATTCTCCCCAAGCTCCTGAAGAAACCATACTGATGTAGGGAAAGCGGAAAGCATTTTCCGGCATGTCTTTTCAGCCAGATCATACTTCTTCTGGTTTCTGAGGGCAACAGCAAACCAGTAATTAGCGGTGGTGTTAAATGGATCAATTTTAATTATCTTATAATTCTGCTCTTCCACTTTGGCCCAGTCATTTCTGGCCTTATGCACAAGTGAAATACAGTTCATTACCTCTATCGATGCAGGATAGACAGCCAGTGCCTTTTTATAACGCTTCAGCGCATCTGCATAATTGCCATTAAGGTATAGGAGCCATCCAATTCTGAAATTCACAGTGTAACCGTTTGGATAAGCAGAAAGCACAGGATTGAGCGCCTGAATTGCAAGTGAATAGTTCTGAGATTGCTCCAGATCATAGGATTTGTAATAAGCCTCTTCTACCGCTTCGGAACTTAGCAAATCGGAAGAAACTTCTGCAGTAACAATGGTTATCAGGAATACTGCGACCCGGACCGTTTTCACCATTGTACGAATACGCCTCCTAGGACGGTAAAGGAAGAATAAGACTGGAAATGCGAATGTCTTAACAATGAATAAACAGCCAGAGGGATTTTTTCAAATGTATACTCCGCCAGAAATTTGCTTCCGAATAGATACCTTTCCACTACATTCAATATTACAACAGCTTCACTCTCGTTTAAAAACGCTCTTCTTCCCGTACTTCCTGTGACTGTGAATCGCACCTGTTTCATGGAGACTGAAAAACTGAGATCTCCTGAAAGCTGTATTGAACCTGGAATCGATGATTTCTTGTCGGAAACAGCAAATGACTTTATAATGTTTTGCACCCCCTTCACATTAAAGGAAACCTTCCCCTGGCTGAAGTTCAATGCCACCATTGGTGATATCTGAGCAATATTATGCTCTGACAAGCGTGTGTAATAAAGAGTAGATCCCCACGAAAGAATCCCTGAATTGGTAGAGTGTTCCAGAAACAGAGTTTTTGAATTATCTGTGTATTCAATGTTTGATATGCTTGCCCTGATCCCGCTCTGAATTTTTGTCTTTCTGATAAGATGATAAAAGTCGGTAAAAGAAAGATAAAAATCACTCTGGTAAAGGTTTGGTTTGGGCGGAGGAGGCGGATCTTCAGGCTTTTTTGCTTTGGCCTCAGGTCCCCTGATACTCAGATTGTAACATCCAAACTTAAGGAGATCGGCATTCCGTAAAAACAACCCGATGTTCAGACCGGCATAAGTCCCATGGTTCATTTCCTCTGACTCATTGTACTTTAATAGCCCAACGGAAAAATTCACATGTCCCCTTGCATTTTCTCTTCTCAACCGTTTCGTTCTGTAAACCGCCAGTCTGAATCCCTCAGTTCCGAATCTCTGTTCTCCCTTGTTAAAGTACTGCTCGGCCTTCCTGTAATTGCCAACCTCCAGAAAACAATTCCCCATGTTCATCACAAAATCGCTGACCACATAATCCGGGATCTCTCCTTGCTTGTCCTCAGCAACCTCTATTGCCTTCTCGTAAATAGAATCTGCGGAAATGCTCCTGTTTCGAAGCGCTGATGCCCTGGCCATTTTCTCAAGAACATAGAAATCTTCGCCTCCCTTAAGCGCCTCTGTTCCCTCTGTAATTACATCCTCATATTTTCCCAGAACCATATAACAATTCATCAGTCCGTAAAAAGGTTCTATCGAACCAGGATCGTCTCTTTTTGCTTTCTGATAATAAGTTACTGCACTGTCATACTCTCCAAGGAGGTAATGACCGTATGCTTTTAACAAAGAAGATTCCGTTTCTTCATTCGTCTGGGCACAAATATAACCTGCCCAGAATACAACAGATAAAATCACCGGAATATGCTTAAATCTGGCCACGATAAATCTCTGTCTTTTCATTTTCGGTTTTAAATATCACAGAGCTGATACCACTCTTAAGATCAAACCCCGCAAGTGTTTCCAGTTTCCTCAAACCCATTGGTGTCCTGACTTCAATACCACCAGTAACAGTCTCGTTGCTCTCTCTGAAGTAGCTGCCCCTGGCAGAAAATATCCTGTGATTGAATGATTTTATAAAAGATGAGAATCCAGGGTGCGGCTGTACAAGAGCAAAATTGATATCATCATTCCACTTGACCCGTTCATCTGTAAGCGGAACCCTGGGAAGTGCCAGATAAAAATACCGCAAAGGTGATCTGAATCCACCTTCAAAACGGTAGAATGTAAACATCCCCTCTCTGTTCGAGAAAAACAACCGGGTATCCCTCCCCTGTTCTCCAAGATAATAACTTCCATCAGGGGCCATACCAACTCTCAACTTGATATCCCCTGCCCTGATACCATTCTTCACTATATTATAAGTAAAACTTTCTCCGAGTACAAACCTCAGCTTTTGCTCAATTACCCTTGATCTGGAAATGGGACGAAGTGTCTTTCCTTTCATGAGAGGAAAATCCACACCAAACCAGCATTGACCATCCATAATGTAATTTGTGAAGGCAAAAGGAATTGTCGGAGCCCCCGTATGTGGCAATTGCTGGCACTGAATATGGATATGAGGCTGAGGAGAATACCCGCTGTTTCCACACCGCCCGATTATCTGGCCCTGAATTACATATTCACCTGCCCGCACATTTATGCTTCCTTTCAGCAGATGTGAAATCTCCACATAATATCCCCAGTCACTGTAAATTATCACAAAATTTCCCCAGTTGTTCTGCTCATCTACTGTCCCTATAACATTATCAGCACACTCATTCCAGACTTCCACGACCTTTCCATTAACAGGGGATAAAACCGGTTTATTATAACTGTAATAGTCCTCCAGTGCCTTCCCTGCCCCCTTGAATGCTCTGCCCTCACTGTCCTGTACCACAAAATCGACAGCATGAGCCCAGCATCCCTTATGTGTCCACTCCCCGTTAAATCCCTGGTAAACAGTCCACTCTCCTGAAAACGGCAGACAAGGCTGAGGAAGCGATTGGTTGAACCTGGCTGTGTAGTTGATGTAATGCTCAAGATTTGATTCAGGTGTACCGAAAAAAGCCGTTGTCACAAGCGGAAACCGGTTGGTGATAAGAATGTAAAGCAGCAGACATACCACGATTACAAAAGGGAAAGCAAAGGCAGGAATACCGTATCCGGACCACAGTATATCCACCGCATCAAGAATAAAAACAGAAACAAGAACACCCGCAAGAGCTATTATATAAGTTTTTACCGAAGGGATCAGGAAAAGCCCACCCAAAGCCAGCGCAATAAGGATGAAGTTAAAACTGTAAAGATCTGTAAAAGCCGAATAGGATGATCCCTTTAAGAGAGTCAGAAGCATTGTCCCGGTATAATAACCTGTTACAGCCAGAAAGAAATTGATTCTGGAAAAAACAAGCATCGAAAGAAGTACCGCAATTCCTATAAGGTCATAAGGCAGGAAAAGTATTATACCCGTTGACCTGAAAAGCCCTGAGAGCCATATCGGCAACTGTTCTATATTGAGCGCTCCAAGTCTGGTATTCTGAACTGTGTAGAGATTTCCGTACCGTATCGAGGAGAGATAAACCAGTGTGGCCGTAATTGTAAATGGCAGATTCAGAATGGGAACTCGCAAATAGTAACTGAATATCGAATGCAGCGTAAAACTGAGAAGCAGGGAGAAAAATGAGGCTAGCACTGTAAAAACCAGTGACAAAATGGTTATCTTGAAAAGATATCCCATGGCAAGCCCCACAAGCAGTGAATTGTAAGTATACATTCCTCCGACCATCTGCTCTCTTGATAAACCCATCAGTTTTCCAAACACAAGAAGGGACAAATAGGCAACAAGAGCCAGAACACCTGATGATATATTAACAAAGGATATCAGGAAAAGAACCACCCCGAAAGCCAGGTTCCCGGAAAGCACCAGATATGAAAAACTGGTGAACAGAGGTTTGAGATAAGTCATTATCACTGGAGAATCCCTGATACAGATGTGAGAAATGTTGATGAATCGGTATACCGCTTATCACCGAAAATAACATATGTTTCCAGATACTCATTTGTGCATCTGAGGCCCTGCTGTTCCATTGCGCCCCGGAGTTTGTTGTATGTCAGATATAGCGTGTCGTAATCACCATAATGGTACATGAAGGCAACCTTTACAGATGGAAAGACCTCACAGCGGATATCAGGATGTTGAACAGGAGTATAATTCTCCACCGGATAACACACCTTGTAGTGCGCAATCTCAATGCTGGAATCCTTTAAATAAATGGTAAAGGGATATCCGCTGACTCTTATATTCCACTGATGCATAAAACGGTTTAAAACCGAGAATTGTACCGCTACATCTTTGATTTCGCTCCTTGCCTCCAGTGTCATCACAGTCATCTGTGGTATAACGGTTGTTTCAATCTGGTCCGAAATCAGGTTGTCATCATAGTCACACAGGGCTATGCTCTGAAGAGCATGACTGATCTTTATCTGCTGTCTAAGCAACTCAAGGCGCTTTCCGCTTCTGGTAAAGTATTTCTTCAATCCTGATTTTTTTTCCAGAATATCGGCAATATGAACCAGAGGTATGTTCAGATTTCTTAAAAAAGAAAGCTGTGCCGCCTTCCTGACCTGCTCTGTTCCATAGTATCTGTATCCCGTCTTTTCATCCACATACTCCGGAACAAGAAGCTTTTTCTTTTCATATAACAATAGTGCCTTGCGGGATAAATTAGTGATCCTGGCAAATTCCTTCAGTTTATATCCCCTGCCCTCCACATCGCCTCCATGAACTGACCCGATACAGAATTAATCTTACCCCATCTTTGAACTGTTTGCAATACATGCTCCCGGGACCATCTTTTGTCAGCTTAAAAAAAGAGGGCTGCAGGTAAAGCAGCCCTGAAGCTGAAAAAAAATTCCCGCTCGATTTTAGTCAACGCCTATGTCCGGTGGAATTGTGTCCGGTGGAGTTTCCGGTGGAGTAACAGTGCCGGTTGGAATCAGGAACCGGAAGGGGTCCTGAGGACTACCCGGTACAGGGCCCGGCTTCTCGACAACAGTAATCGTCCCGGAGCCATCTTTACTTGGTGAAGCGTGAACGGAGGTCATGTGAACCTCACCATAGCCGCTTGGACCGAAAATCTCAGGATTAAATGTAATCCTGTAAATTGTGTAGTACTGAAAGAACGGATATTGCGGGTTGACTTTGTAAGTGGAATCCGTAACCGGAGAATTGACTGTATCCCGGTACCCATAGTAATTCCAGTTGTCATCAAGAGAACTGCCAAAGGAAATAATCATCGATGGATCACCCTTATAAATCACTCCATCGCCGCCAAATGGTCCCAGACAGGCATAACCTGAGGAGACAAGACTGGTCTGGCTTAACAAGTCCAGGCGTCCATGAAAAACCGTATCACCATCTCCATTTACCACTGCAATCTGTACATGATCACTGTGGTAAAGATCCTTGAAAGTGTGCGGCCTCTTGGGATTCCATCCCACATGTCCCTCAGAACCATAAGTATTGTCAACAAAATGGGGATTAAAAGTGACTTCGAGATCAAACGCATCATTGCTCACAGCATGAGTAATCCGTACAAGCGGCTCCTCATTACCTGTCTTCAGCGTACCCCAGAAATACTGAGCCACCCCATACTGTTTCAACCGGTCCGCTGAACCGTCATCAAAAGGATTGGTTCCGACATTGTTATTTTTCAGCGAATCGAGAGTTATATCCACCACACCGGTTAAAGCGGAGATAGGAATTCTGGCTGACTTGTATCCTGCTTTTGACGCACGTAAAGTGTCAACTGAGGGGTGTGCGGAATTTTTTGTGTAAACTGGTATATAGTGCAGGTGTATTTAATGCTACAAATAATATAACTGCATAGTTTATGTAATTGCAATAGTGTTTCCAATAATTGGAACCCTTCCCCCATG
>JAAYIG010000219.1 GCA_012523595.1 Fibrobacter sp. | reverse complement strand
TTGGAGTCAGCCACTTTGGTTTTTCCTGCATCAATCTGGCCACCTATCTGGGAGTAAGTGGATCAGCGGTTTCGAAGATGATCTCCAGGAGTAGCAGGATAAATGAACTGGACTTTTTAAAAGAGATGGTTTGCACATAGGATACATTGTTCCATTGCAGCCGTAAAGTACGGCATTGGTAGATGCCCGTTCCCATCCATTGTTAAATCCCCCCTTTTTACCTCTAATTGAATGGCAACAGGGAATTGTTTGTGTTCATGCCTGAAGATTTTGGGATTTATTTGTGGAATTGTGAAAAGATGGGGGTGCCGTCTCGTATTTAAGGTCTGGCCAGGCTAACTCAATAATTTACCTGCGACAGAGTCCTTAAGTTTCCTCCGAGGTGAAACAGAGAATAATGGAAAATCCTTAATTCACCTTCGAGGTGAAATTCCCGGCAGATCAGAACATTCTGACCCACCGGTGAATAAGATCGGATATATACCAACTCTGTTTTATACCCTTTTTCTCCTCACGCTCTCCTTAAGTCTCTGAATATGGCCTCTGCCAAGAGCTTTTACCTCGCATCCCAGTTCGAAGTACCTGCGAATAACATCATCTGGGAGAATCCCATAACAATCAATAACTGCCAGTGGCTCTCCAGCCCATTCGACGACTTTTTCAGGAGCCAGGTTCAGGTAATCTTTATGTGGTACTGCAAGCACCAGGGCTTCAGCTCCTTCAAGTGCTTTGGAGAGGTCTTTTTGAACCCTGAGATTAACGAGTTCATCCTGGTTTCTGAAAAAACGGCTCCAGGAGTAGTTCTCAGCAGGATAAGTATCCTGGCTCTCAAATTCATACCAGTGATCAACATAGGGATCATGAGCTCTTATCTCCGCTCCCATCTCTGCAAGCTTTCGTACCAGCATTTCACTGCCGCTGTAACGTGTATCGCCAACATCCTGACGGTAGCTTGCGCCACAGACAAGCACATCGGCTCCGGCAATATACCTGCCCATATTCCGGAGAGCATCGCGGACCAGTTCGGCTACATGCAGTGCACGGGTGTCATTGATATCTATAGCAGTAGGGGTGATTCTGAAAAGACTGTCTCCGTCTTCGAAACCAAGGATATGCCTGTAAGCCCAATAGCCCAATCCGCCATCCTTGGGAAGGCAATATCCACCAATTCCAGGACCCGGAAAGATGATATTGCTGTGTGTGGGTCTCATTTTTATGGCATTAATTACCTTTATAAGATCTACTCCATTGCGTTCTGCAAAGATACTCCATTCATTGAGGAATGCAAGAATCGTTGCCCTGTAAGAATTTTCCACGATCTTTGTGGTTTCTGATTCGATGGGCCGATCCATGACAGTGAGGGGAAATTTCTCAGTATTAAGCACTTCATGCAGGAATTTCTCGACTCTGCTTCTGGCTTCATCATTGCATCCTGCACACACTCTCCAGAAATCCCTGATACTGGCAACATATTCTTTCCCAGGCATCACCCGTTCAAAGCTGTGTGACAGAAGCGGTTCAGAGTGAATTCCCCGTTTCGCGAAGGCTTTCTTGAGTATGGGCCATGCCACAAACTCTGTTGTCCCCGGGGCAACGGTGGTTTCGATCAGAACCAGGCATTGTGGCTGAATTTTTTCTCCTATTGTTTTCATAGTAGCTTCCAATGCTGCCATATCTGCCTCTCCGTTGCGCATATCACCCAGAGCATTTTTCAGATAATCACACTGAACATCAACTACTACGCAATCTGCCAGTCCAAGACAGTCACTGTTGTAGGTAGCGGTAAGGGTTTTAGTCTCCTTTACGCACCTGGAGATAAGTTCATCGACTTCAGGGTCTTCAGCCTTTACAGGTGAAAGTCCCTGGTTCAGAAGAGGAATTTTCCAGTAGCTTCTTTTACTTGGTCTCTGGCACCCTATCACAAACTTGGAATGCTTTCCGCTTTTCTTATCCTGGTATCTGCGATAATAGCAGCCATTACCGCTCCCACAAACCCCACACCCATCACTACCACCACTTCCTTGCCTTCTTCTTTAGCTTTTGCAGCTAATCTCTCAAGGCGCTTAAACTCTTCACTGTATTCTTCTTTTGATGGAATAGGGAATTTTTCTCCCTGGGGACTGACAGAAAAAACAATCTCTTTTGTTTCAGACATATTAACCATCCTTATCGGTTTGTGGCATTTACAATTTAAAAAAATTAATTTATGGCAAGCAGAATGCCAGTGGGTTATATATGTTTCGTTTGAAGCTACCCTGGTTATTTATAGGCTTAATTCATTAACTTACCTCAGGGATGAAATTGTGAGTTAAGTTGTTAAATTTCAAAATCACCTCGCAGGTGAAATAGTGATTTAAGTTCGGTTAAGTTCCAGATTCACCTCGCAGGTAACCTTCAGATGAATTGTAATCTAAGGGCTTAATTCCCAGTTTCACCCCAGAGTTCCTAAGTTAAAAATCAAGACTTTTTTAGTTTTTTTGATGTCATCTTAAGGCTCTACAGAGACAATACTAATCTTTTCCTCTGCCTGTGTTGTTAGGCAGAGGGAAGGACAACTTCCC
>JAAYIG010000218.1 GCA_012523595.1 Fibrobacter sp. | reverse complement strand
TTTAAAGGGTGAACAGCGTGCTAGTCAACTGGTTACTGAGGCAGAGACCAAGGCAGCCGGGATTTTGGCAGATGCCAAATCACAGGCAGAAAAGATCCTTTTGGAGGCTCAGAATCAGGCTGCAGAATTGAAGCGAAACACTGAAGCTGAATTAAAACTTTCCGGTGCCCAGGCCGTTTCTGCCGTAAAGCAGCAGCTTCTGGAAATGATTACAGCCAAGGTTATCGAGGGGGGTACTTCGGGAGCATTATCCGATCCTGCAACCGTAAAAGAGCTGATTCAGTCGGTGCTTAAGAACTGGAAACCCAATGATGGAACCACGCCAGCTCTTGAAGTTTTGCTTCCTGCCCAAAAACAGCAGGAGTTTGCCGCTGCATTCGAGAAAGGTGCTTCTGATCTTCTTAAAAAAGGTGTAAAGATCAATTTTTCCAAAAACATAAAAGCCGGTTTCAGAATCGGGCCGGTAGATGGTGCTTATCGGATCAGTCTCACCGATGAAGATTTTCAGGAATTTTTCAAGGAATACCTGCGACCCAGAACACGTCAATATCTGTTCGGGGAATAGACTATGGGGAATAACTATTACTTTCTGGTTGCTGGTTTACCTGATTTGATTCTTGATGAAGGGAAAAATGTCCCTTCATTTTTAGAATTTATGGAGGAGCTGGAAGAGCAAATCTCTTCGGGTGATCTGGAATTGCTTCGCTGTATCCGCTTACCACTGGATAACAGCAATTTAATAACAGTTCTTCAGAACTCGAAAAAGGAGTTTGATCCCAGAGGAAATTTCACCAGAGAAGAAATCGCTTCTGCCATTAAGAATGGAGATGGTCTTCCAGAATACATGTTGACGTTTCTGGAAGCTTATAAGGAAAACCGCCTGCCTTCTTCACCGCTGATAGCCGAAGACCAGCTTAACTGTTTTTTCTATGAACAAATGATCGCTCATCCCAATCAGTTTATCAGGGAATGGTTTACCTTTGAACTAAATCTGAGAAACCTGATTGCCGGTATCAACAGCCGCAGGGGATTGCAGCATTTCGATGCATTGGCCTCGGAAAGGGAAAGGGCTATTGCCTCGGTTTTGATAGGGATAAATGATGAGGCGGAGATGATCCTGCGCTCAAATGCTCCTGATTTTGGCCTCTCTTCTCAACTTCCCTGGGCAGAACGGGTGATAAATCTTTCCCGCTCGACTCTACTGGAGTATGAAAAGGGGATCGATCTGTTACGCTGGGATATGCTCAATGAGTTGACTGCCTTCTCCTATTTCAGTATAGAAACGATCATCGCTTTTTCGATAAAGCTGATGATGGTTGAACGATGGAAAAAACTGGATGCTCAGACTGGTAAAGTGGTTCTTGAAAGGCTTGTGGAAGAGCTTCATGCTACTTATTCTGTTCCGACAGACTTTTAATTATTAAAAATGAAGTGAAACCGATTCTAATATAGTGGAGGAAAACGCATGAGTACCAAAGGGAAAGTGGTTGGTATAGTAGCCAACCTGGTCACTATTGAAGTGGACGGGCCGGTTGCTCAAAATGAAATCTGTTATATCGATCTTAAAGGAACCAGGCTGATGGCTGAAGTGATTAAGATCGTGGGAAAAAATGCATACGTTCAGGTTTTTGAAAGTACTCGTGGGCTCTACGTTGGTTGTGAAGCAGAGTTCACCGGAAGGATGCTGGAAGTGACTCTGGGGCCGGGGATGCTTTCCAAAAACTATGATGGTCTTCAGAATGATCTCGATAAGATGGAAGGGGTCTTCCTCAAACGCGGTCAATACACTTTCCCTCTGGATGAGCAGAAAATCTGGCATTTCAAACCTCTGGTCAAAGAGGGTGATTCGGTTAGTGCTGTAGACTGGATAGGAAG
>JAAYIG010000217.1 GCA_012523595.1 Fibrobacter sp. | reverse complement strand
TCTGTAATTTTGAAACATGCATCTGTAATTTTGAAACATGCATCTGTAATTTTGAAACATGCATCTGTAATTTTGAAACATGCATCTGTAATTTTGAAACATGCATCTGTAATTTTGAAACATGCATCTGTAATTTTGAAGCATGCATCCGAAATTTTAAAGCATGCGCCAATAAATTTGAAGGATGTGTCAGAAGTTTGAAATATGCTTCTGTTGACAGAACATTGCTCATGGATATTGGACATGAGATTATAAGCCCTAAATATGGCTGGTGGTCAGGTCATAATCATAGGGCATTGCCCTACGTTAAGGTAGCTACCTAACCCTGAAAGGGCGTACTAGCTTAACACAGGGCAACGCCCTGTGCGGTGTGGTGAAACAGATAACGGAGGCGTAATGCGAACGCGTGGGGTATGCAATGAGGATATAAGATGCGGATATAAAAACATGGATACGGGAAGTGGATAACGTAACGCAGATGAGGAACATGGATAATAAAACGAGAATAACATAACGTCAATCACATAACGTCAATACCGTCCATGCCATTATAAAACGAGACAAACAATTGCCAGACCAGCGCCCCGCTGCGGGGCTCTCATTTTAGCTTCTTCTCACAAATAACAGTACAGCCGCAATCCCTCTTGAATTCCAGAAAACCCGACTCAATCCGAATGTTTTCCCGATTGTCAGGAGAGTAGGCAAGAACCAGATCCCCTGGTTTAAGGGATGTAAAAAAATCGATATGTTGAGCTCGAATGGCAAAACTGCCCAAAGAATTGGAAGCAGAGACCTGCCACAGGGAAGTATCAATCGCTACTCCATCGGGGGTAATTAATTTGAAGGGGAATTTTTTCATGATTAACTCAACTGCTTGGCTTTCTCACGGGCTTCTTCAACAGTTCCAACCATATAGAACGCCTGTTCAGGAAGATCATCGTGTTTGCCATCAAGAATTTCCGTAAAGGAGCGGATCGTATCCTCCAGGGGAACAAATTTTCCTTTGATTCCGGTAAAATGCTCTGCCACTTTGAAGGGCTGGCTTAAAAATTTCTGCACTTTTCTGGCACGCTCGACCGCTTTTCTGTCATCTTCGGATAGCTCATCCATACCCAGAATGGCGATAATGTCCTGAAGGTTGCGATAGAGCTCAAGCAATTCCTGCACTCTTCGGGCGGTACGGTAATGGTCCTGGCCGACAATATCAGGGGTCAGGATTGTTGAGCTTGACTCCAGTGGATCTACTGCAGGATAAATTCCAATCTCCTGAATGGTACGGCTTAAATTGGTGGTGGCATCCAGGTGAGTGAAAGTGGTTGCAGGTGCTGGATCGGTGTAATCATCAGCAGGGACATAAATGGCCTGGACCGAAGTAACAGAACCGTTTTTAGTGGAAGTGATTCTTTCCTGCAATTCACCGATATCGGTTGACAGGGTAGGTTGATAGCCCACTGCCGAAGGAATTCGGCCAAGCAATGCCGACACTTCCGAGCCTGCCTGAACAAAGCGGAATATATTATCGACAAACAGAAGCACATCGCGTCGTTCTTCATCACGGAAATATTCTGCAATACTCAGTGCTGAGAGTCCAACCCTGGCACGGGCTCCTGGAGGTTCATTCATCTGACCAAAAACCAGTGCGGTCCGATCAAGCACTCCGGATTCTTTCATTTCGCCCCAGAGCTGTGTTCCTTCACGGGTTCTTTCCCCAATGCCGGCAAAAACTGAATAACCCTGGTATGCGGTTGCGATATTATTGATTAACTCCATTATCAGAACGGTTTTTCCTACTCCGGCGCCACCGAAAAGACCAATCTTTCCTCCCTTGACATAAGGCTCCAGCAGATCTATAACTTTGATACCGGTGACCAGTACCTCATTTTTTGTACTCTGATCCTGGTAAGTAGGAGCGGGGCGATGGATAGGATACCGTTTTATTGATTTTATGCTACCACCACCGTCTACTGGCTCGCCGATAACATTGATTATTCTTCCGAGGACTTCCGGACCCACAGGAACTGTGATCATCTCACCTGTATTACTGACCTGCATCCCTCTGGCCAGACCATCGGTGCTGTCCATGGCAATCGTTCTGACGACTCTTTCTCCCAGATGCTGCGTAGTTTCCAGTATCAGGTTTCTGGATTGATTGTTCTCAGAATCCGGTACTGTTACTGTTAAAGCTGTGTTGATTTCGGGCAAGTCACCTTTTTCAAAAGAGACATCCACAACAGCTCCTACCACCTGAACTATTTTTCCGGTATTCTGAAATTTTTTGGAATCGCTGTTATCTGTACTCATATATGCTCCATTACTGATCAATAGCCTCTTTACCTGAGACTATTTCGGTGAGTTCTGTGGTAATAGCAGTTTGCCGTGCGCGGTTGCGCAGTTTGATATAAC
>JAAYIG010000216.1 GCA_012523595.1 Fibrobacter sp. | reverse complement strand
GGAGCTAAGGGAGAGAAGTTTCAAAACAGAGAGCAGGCTCTTCGTTTCTTTGGAGAGACTGAATCAAGTGCTATCTCTTCATATTTGAAGTTTCTCTCGGAGAGTTGCCAGACCGGTAACAATGAGCAAGCGGGAGAGTTGTCATTTATCGAGGCAACAGAGATTTCCGGTTCGTGCAAAGGATGGCCGGCGGTAATCGGTGATCCGGAATTTGCAAAAAAGGCATTGGAGAACTACAAAGATTATTTGAACAGGAAACATCGGAAGGCTGAATATAATGTTGTGCTTGAAGAGGTGGCCAGGAGGGTGTGTGAGACATACAGTATTTCCCTTGAAGAACTGATGAAGCGGGGAAGGAAGGACAAGCGGTCGAAGGCACGAGCTGAATTCTGTTATCAATCCCATGAGCAAGAGCTCATACCTCTATCTGTCATTGCCAGATTTCTCAAAACGACTATTCCTCCAATTGCGGTTCTTGCGAAGCAAGGTGCTCCTGAGGTAGAGGAGTACTGCTCAGCATAGGATCAGATTGAATTAAAACTTCTTAAAACACTGGTTGAAGGACCTGCCAGGAAAACAATACTCAGTAATTGCAGTTTCTTTTATACATTGCCTGAAGAGGATAGTCTGCTGCAGTAACAATCCCGGAAAAGCAGAACTATTTAAAGCAATAGAGAGCCGTTTGTTTTGGCTGCTAGCGCTATTACTTAACAAATCAGTCCGTCCCCATGTGAACACACAAAAAATTGGTCCGTCCCTAATCGATGAAGCAAGGCGCTCCTGAGCTGATGGAGTACTGCTCAGTATCGGAAAAGATTAAATAGTTTCTAAGAATCCAACCAGAGAAGTTCCTACCTGTGGATTAGAAGATGTTTGTTGCAGGGTTTTTTATACAAATCCTGCTTGTTGTTGAGTTCACAGAAGAATTTTCCTTGAGAATCAGATATACTTCAGGCAGAGTTTCATTTGTTTTGGCTGCGTAACGATCCTACAGTCATGACAAACCAGGTTGCATCAGGATTTCTTAAAAAAAGGTTCGTCCCCTGAAATGCGGAAACGAAATGAAAACAAATTAGTCCGTCCCCAGGCCGCCAAACTCATCAGTAGCGCTCTTTTTCTTCAGGTCTCTCAATTTTTCCATCCACTGATTCTTCCCGCTTACAATCCAATGAAAAATAAGTATGATTACAACAGATACCGTCAGTACCATGGGAATGAGTTCTGCTAAACTTCCATCTGCTTCTATTCCTTTTTGCAATTATGAAATCTCCGGCACAAGCAAATCTGCATAATTCAGGAGTACCGAAATTTTTAAAAGCAGAAGTGAAAGGACAGTTCAGTACTTTAAACTCGGCAAATTCGTTGCTTTCAGATTGAATCTCAACATCATATAACAATTTGTAACTGCTGAAATTCCGGATAATTCTGCTTTTAAAATCTGAAAAGCTATCATTATTATGCATTTCTGGAATTATTGTACCAAGTGACATAACAGATACGTTTGATAATGCTTTACCGACAAGTGATAAAGCTTTTCGTCTTCCAAGTAATACTGATAACGCAAAATAACTGAAAGTAAATGGCATCATTGCAGCATGACCGATAATCCATCTAAGTGTATTAAGCATAGGTAAATTTACCGCTTCTATCTTATGCAACAGCGTGAAGCTGAAACAAGCTGAATATGTTGACTTTATGCCAAGTGATTCTTTCAAACTATGGACGAGTCTGAAAAGTCCCAATCACTTTCTGAATATCATTTCAACGGTTTGATGTTCGTCAATGTTCCAATCATAGGATGATGATTGCAGAAGCCCGCTTATCCAAGGAGCACGCAGGGTAATTGTGGTGTCGGTTTGTTTTGTGACTGTGATTGGATTAAGATGGATACTCCCTGAAAATTTAGAGATTCCTATGACGGATTTGATAACACAGTTATGCAAATCTGTCCTGTATTCCAGCAGATGTTTCGTGTTTTTGTCCAGAAAAACTGTATCTGAGCTACGGCATTCGATAATTTCGCTAATATATGAGTTGAATCTGTTAAATGTGCCTGAAAGAAAAAGTATAATACTGTCATTTATTTCTGAAGATAAACCAGAGAAGGTTACTGTTCCATGCTCTCCTTTCACTGTTGTACTTGTGATGGTGAATGGAAGGGATTGGGAATACTTACTTGAGATGAGATATGCATACAGAAATATGTTGTCGATCAGAGCAAAATTGCTTTGCTTCTGAATCTCTTCCTCAGAAAACGGTGGAACAGTTGTGCCGGTATCTCCTCCGCAACTACAGATAATAACTGCAGATATAAATGTGAGAATCAGATTCTTTTTCATGCAATATTCCAACCGGGTTTATGGTATGAGTGAATAGCTTACAAATAAATTAAACAATGGATAAAAGAGTGCCAAAAGAAAAGGGAAACGGTGAATTTTTATAAAATTTCACATCTATTTATAGAAGGTTCTGGTGAATGTACAGGAAGTGCCGGAGACAGTAGATTCACAGATGTAATACTGGTTCAACGTACAAATTTGGCAGTTGCCGCAAAAATCATGCATGGGATGATTTTTACCTGGAGAACAAGCCTGGATAAGGCTCCCCGGTGGAAGGAATGTACCTTTTACTTTATGAAGGAGGTAAAATTGTAAACAGTGGAATTACTGATCAGGCTGGTGTTGCTCTTCTGCAAGCCGATGGCTTGGCATCAGCTTACTGTTCTTCCAGGCATTTTGCCATAAAAGATGAAAAGGATTCTCAGGCCACTGTTACCTCTTTTGTAAATGGCAATCTGACAGAAGTCTGGTAGTAAAGAAAACAATTTAATAGGAATCATTGGGCCTTGTTAACGATGGTATACCAGAAATTATAATGCTATTTGGTTTTGTATTTATATTCTTTTATGTTCGAGTACTCAAATTTGGCTGTAAATGATTTGATCATTTTACAATAATGAGCAGTACGGAGGCTACCATGAAGACTATTGAAGAGATCAGGGAGTTTGCTAACCAGAATCCTGCTGCCTGGGTTGCGACAGCCGAGGGGGATCAGCCGCATGTGCGTGCTTTAGCGATGTGGTTTGCTGATGAGACAGGTTTCTATTTTCATACCGGTACACAGAAAAGGCTTTCGGGACAGCTTATTGCCAACCCGAAGGTAGAAATTGGTTTTTACAATCCGGGTGATGGTATGGGAAGTATGCAGATGGTGCGGGTGACCGGGAAAATCGAGCAGGTTAGAAATGCTGATCTGGAGAAAAAGCTCTTTGAGGATCGTCCGTGGCTGCATAAAATTTTCGCTACGTATCCAAATGGCCGGATCTTTATTTTCCGCATTGCTCATGGAGAGGCGCAGTATTGGAATATGGAATTGAATTGTAAAGAAAAGGATACTCCGCCGATTGTTTTCTGAATCCTGTTGCAGGGTGTGTTTCCTGGTTCAATTCGGCTACGTTCAGTAAGTATTGCTGATAGACCGGCATAGTCAGAAGCTTGCGGCGAAAACTGATGCGGTAAGATCAATAAACTTGTATTAATGGAAGAAAGAGGTTTCATCGTAAACACGAAGAGATTTCTTTCTTCTTTTTTCATTGCTGATCTGTATATATTGCTTCATCACCCTGTAGTATCAATAAGTAAACCAGCTATCCCGGACACGTCGTCTATCCATTGTTCGAAATTATCATCGGTTATCTCTTTTGTCAGCATTTCAACGATTTTGCCTGCTCTATCCAGGGTGACAAAATCAATAAACACCGATGAGCCTTTCTGGTAGATGCAAAACCTGTGCGGGATATAGTTCTGATCAAGTGTCTGATTTGCAGACTCTGCTGCTCTGGCGAGCGTTTTAAAATAGTCTTTAACCTTTTTTCTGCTGCGCGGCTGCTGATGCTCTTTTTTCCTCTGGCGAGCCTGGGAGATAAGTGAATCCAAATGGGAAATCGATCCGGCTGCGGAAACCGGCTGGACTGAATAGAGCGGCTGGTCGTAAGTCTTTCGAAAATCCACAGAGATTTCCCCCTGGATAAGTGCTGCTTTTAAATCGACTTCGGCACTTCGGAAAGGCTCCTATTTATACATTCGGTTCCTTTTGCGACTCCCTTTAGTAAAATATATGAGACCTGCTCAGCTTTCCACAGAAAAAGATTTCTTCTCGAGGACTCAAAATGACAAACTGGGCTTTGATACCGATCCCGGGGAGGAGAATGAAAGATACTACGTTTTTATTTGTAATAATTTCAACTGTGCCAGTTTCTTGTCTAATCTCTGACCTGAAACCGGGAATAATGTCTTTATCTCCTGCTGAGCAAAAAGGGAGATCCCATATTCCTCTATCATGGCATGGTATTCCTCTATCCCATACCACAAAGGAGAATAGATCTCTTTACAGGTCAGTTTTTCAAGTGTATCTGAATACTTCGTCAGTTCCTGCTTCTTCTGCCGGTATTTGAGGGGCTCCAGAAACGATTTCTGGATACGGAGTCCGAAGGCCTTTAGATACCTGGGGAACTGGCGGAAACGGGTAAAGCGGATCTCCCCGGTAATTTCCTCAATGTAAGAGTCAAGATCTGATATAAGCTCCTGTTTAAGGGGTGCAAAACGCGTGTTATTTTCTTTCCTGATCAGGGCAATATTGACATTGTACTGTTGAAGAGTATTCTCAAGAAGAGAAAGAACTTCATAGCCGATTCCCCTTGTCTTGTTGTGTGCTTCTGATAAGGCTTTGTCGAACTGCAATTTATTCCGGGGAATATCGGTTCCAAAATCAAGTAGAAATTCACGTATGGACATTATCAGCGAATTCCTGATACGATCGACTCCTCCCAGAGATGCGCAGAGAAGTCTGAGTTGCTGAGAGAATCTAACTTCCCGTTCAATCCATGCAAATTCATCAGTAAGGGAAATCTCCATCAGTTTTTTTACACCAGACAGGTGCATTTTCTGTGCTTCGGAAGCGGTTTTACACAATACAAAATCGACTGCAGATCCGGAATCCTTGAGTGCCGGATAGCCATAAAGGGGAACTCCGTTGGCGGGTCTGATTACCTCGATATGATCAGGAATAGAATCTCCCGGCCATCCTGTAAGACCACTTTTTTCATACTTGCTGAATGCATCATTTTTTCCGGACAGAGAGCCTTTGTCATTCCGGGTTACAGCCTTTAATATCGCGGCTCCTCTTCCTGCAGAGATTACTTTCCCCTTATCATCATGCACTTCTATGCGCAAAGCAAGATGATCGGGAAGATTTGATTCTGAAAGAAGCATGGGATCGATACTGATCCCATATAACGCCTCTATTGCCTCAGCCAGGCAGTGTTCAAAAGATTGTGATGAAACAGAGATAACTTTTGAAAGCTCCTTGGCTTTTTCATTGAGAGGCATCAGTTTCTTGCGTGTCTCTTTGGGAAGTCCTCTAAGCAACTCAAGGATCTTTGCAGGCCAGAGCGCCGGCAGCAGATATCCAAGGGAATTTGCGGAAACACAATGGACATCCTTTACAGACACTCTCAATGTGATCCCGTCACTTTCAGCTCCGGGTTCAAATGCGTATTTCAGCGGAAACTTTTTGTCTCCGATTGTAACCCTGTCCGGAAAATCTGCCGCAGATTCGGGAATCTCTGATACCAGAAGATCATCTCTGGTCATGAAGAGAAATTTATCACTTCCTTTTTCCTTTATTATCCTGTTAAGATCATGTACAGATGATACGTTCGATAATTTTGACGCATAAAACTGCTCGATTGCCCCCTCACCTGCGAAAAGGGTCCTGGAGCGCAGTTTTTTCTCGAGATTTTCGATTTCTCTTCGAACTGACTTGTTGTTATTGTAAAAGGGATAACTTCCGTTAAGTTGCTCTTCAACCAGTCCCTGTCGAATAAAGATTTCTGTGGCCAGTGAGGGGCTTATTTTTCCAAAAGAAACACCTGAATGCTCAACAATCATCATCCCGAACAGGGAAATCCGCTCCGTAGCGCGTACAAAACCGGTTTCCGAATCAAACCAGGGCTCAGAATAGCTTTTTGTGATCAGATGTGAGGCGAGTTGTTCGAGCCAGGATGGGTCGATGGGGGAGACGGTACGGGCAAAAACCTGAGATGTCTCTACAATCTCATGACAGACTATCCATTCCGGTTTATTACCGTAAAGTGACGATCCGGGAAAAATCAGTACTTCCTTCCCGCGGAATCCACGGTACCTGCCTGTATCTGTTTTATGTGCGCAATTGGATAAGAGTCCGGTTAAAAGAGACCTGTGGATCGCGTCAGGAGACGCCGGGTTTGAGTTGATAACAAAACTTTTCATTCCCTTTACAGTTTCGGAAAGCATCTGATGAACATCGTGCCACTCCTGCATGCGGTTAAAGGAGAGAAAGTGATCTTTGCAGAATCTCCTCATCTTGTTCTGGGTCTTAAGGGAGTCCCACTCCTGCTGATAAGCATCCCAAAGTCTTACAAAACTCAGAAAATCCGATCCTGTGACAGTAAACTTTTTATGCATCGCGTCAGCTTCTGCCTGCTTATCAAAGGGACGCTCACGTGGATCGACAATAGAGAGTCCTGCTGCGATAATCAATACTTCTCGCAGTGCATTCTCCTCCTTTGCCGCAATGATCATCCTTGCTATGTGAGGATCAAGCGGAAATTGAGCCAGTTTTTTGCCAAGAGGTGTGAGGTTGTTTGCGGAATCGATGGCACCCAGTTCCCGAAGAAGTGCATAGCCTTCGGAAACAGCGCTGCGGGAGGGTGGTTCAAGAAATGGGAAAGTCTCGATGTCACCCAGACGATGTGCCATCATGGAGAGAATTACTCCGGCAAGGTTCGCCCGCTTTATTTCCGGAATTGTAAATTGGTCCCGTTCCAGGAAGCTTTGTTCCGGGTAAAGCCTTATACATACGCCATCCATGACTCTTCCGCAGCGCCCTTTACGCTGGTCAGCGGAAGCTCTGGAGATTGGCTCTATGGGCAGGCGGTTTGTGCGCAGCCTGGGTACATATTGTGAAATGCGTGCCAGACCGGTATCCACGACAAAACGGATATTGGGGACTGTGATCGAGGTTTCCGCAATATTGGTGGCAACTACGATCTTTCTTTTATTCATCTGCTTAAAAATCAGGTCCTGCTCGGATCTGCTGAGACGGGAGAAGAGGGGGAGTACAAGCAGATCCGGCCTGTGGAGACCTGAAAGACGGTCACATGTCTCCCGGATATCCCTTTCAGAAGGCATAAAAATAAGCATGTCGCCTGAGGGGTAGAGGTCAAGAAGATCCTCTGCTGCCTTTACAGCAGAATCCACATACGTTTCCTCAGAGACCTCTTTACTGTCATCTGAGAGGTAAAGGAGTTCTACTGGATAAACACGCCCGCTAACCTCTATAACAGGTGCTTTCCCGAAGCTTTCCGAAAAAAGCCTGGTATCGATTGTTGCAGATGAGACAATGAGTTTGAGATCCGGACGTTCAGGGAGCAGTTTCCTTAGATACCCCAGAAGGAAATCTATGTTGAGGCTGCGCTCATGGGCCTCATCGATGATGAGGGTGTCGTAGCATCGAAGTGAGGGATCTTTCTCGATCTCTGCCAGAAGTATTCCATCAGTCATGAATTTGATGCTCGTCGATCTGGAGTCGTGGTCATGAAAGCGGATCTTGTATCCAACTTCCTCTCCGACATTGCATCCAAGTTCTTCTGCGACCCTGCGTGCGATAGATATAGCTGCGATTCGCCTGGGCTGTGTGCATCCGATCTTTCCGTACCTGCCCCTTCCGGCCTCAAGGCAGATCACCGGAAGTTGAGTTGTTTTACCGGAACCGGTTTCACCGGCTACTATAATCACCTGGTTCTTAATTATTGCAGAAAGAATTTCATCTTTTCGCTCCAGGATCGGCAGGCCCTCTGTGTAGCGGACAGGAGGGCGTTTGAGTTCCTGGAATTTTGTATTTCTGTGCTTATTCATTTGAATATTACGGGTTGTATTGATAAAAAGTAAGATTTTGGAGACCTCGGGGGCAAAAGAACCGGTTGAATTTCCCTTATATTCAAATTTTTAATATAGCCAAGTTGTTAAGATAGATATATCATTATGTTGTATAAGTAAGTTTTCATTCAAAATGTTAGCACAATTATCTCAGTTAAGGTTCAATAATAATTATTGAACTTGAGTTTCCTGTTTAATACAGGGTTTGCATTTCAAACTCTTTCTGATTTGTCCCGATATGGGATGGAGCCGGAATATGTGTCGAAAAATTGTGCTCAGGGCTTCATACTGAAATTTGGGCAGGATCTACTTATGTATACGGGGTAATAAGGTACCTGTACTGATTCCGGTCGAAAACAAACGGCTTGGATTTAATCGGTATTGCTCAAAAAAGACTTAAATCTCTATGGAGGAAAAATGACACATACAATAATGTGTATTGATGATGAACAGATGGTACTGGATTCAATAAAGTGCTCAATCAAAAATGAGCCATATCAAATTTTAACTTCAACCAATGGTGAGGATGCGCTTTCAAAGCTTGAGCAGAACCATATTTCTGTTATAATAACCGATATGTGCATGCCGAAAATGGATGGCTTCGAGTTTTTAACAAGAGCACAAAAGGTATGCCCTGATGCAGTGTATATGGTATTATCTGCTCATTCAGATATTGACAAAATCATGAAAGCAGTCAATGAAAACCATGTCTGGAGATATATTACCAAGCCGTGGCACAAGGAAGAACTGGTATTGGCAATAAAGAATGCTGTTGAAATTTATGAGCATAGAAAAGAGAGGAAAGAGTTTATATCACAATTAGAGGAAAAGAATCTTCAACTCAGCAGAATGAACAACAAGCTTGAAGATTGTGTAAGGGAGAGGACAAAACAACTGCAGCAGAAAAACAGGATTCTGCAGATGCTTATTGAGGATGCTGATATCACAGAAATCCTGAAGGTTGTTTGTACTGCGATTTCTGAACAATTTTCATTATCTCCTGTTTTTATTCATGTCCC
This sequence comes from Fibrobacter sp., assembly GCA_012523595.1. Classification (NCBI taxonomy): domain Bacteria; kingdom Pseudomonadati; phylum Fibrobacterota; class Fibrobacteria; order Fibrobacterales; family Fibrobacteraceae; genus Fibrobacter; species Fibrobacter sp. The sequence continues at coordinate 8,573 of JAAYIG010000216.1, read as the reverse complement.
GTTTCTCAACAGGATGATTTCGGATAAATCTGTAGAGCCTTCAGAAAAGCTTCTGCCTTTCCTTAAAGAATATGAAGGACAAAAAACTGAAATCGTTAATAATTCGGGTATCTGTATTCCACTGGTGAAAAACAATCTTGTTCTTGGAACAATTCTCATTGAAAATGGCCGGAAAATAAAAGAATTGAAGCTGTCTGATGAGCAGAGGGGTTTTATATCGGTTGCGACATTCTGCCTGATGCAGGCATGGAATCTTCTCAAAGTAGATGAAATGATGAATGAATTGAATAATGATATGAAAATGTAAATGAACGGCAGTCATTTTGACAGATTTGATACTGTGAAATCAGCAGTAAAAACTTTTGCAAACAATAACCCGGAATAACAAACAGGTTTATGTCAGATATCCTTAATAATCCTGCTTACAATGAAGATGATGAGCTTGAATCATTTCTGGAAATGGTTGAAAAACAACTCTCCATGATTGAAGTTCAGGAGCTGGTAGATGGTATTACCGGCGATGATCTTAAAATGAAAGGTTATGTTGGTGATAAGAACCTTGAATTCAAGAAACCATTGTCATTTGATAAGAAAACAGAACATGGAATAGAGATTGAAGAGACAATTGTTTTCAGCCAGAGGAATAATACCGATATATCTGAAGTCGGTCTGGATACTATTCAATACCTGCCGGACATCGCTCCTGGAACACTTATTGGCCATTTAACTATTCCTTCAGGAAAAAGTGGATCAGATTCCAGGGTGATTTCACTTTTTTGCAGTGATACTTACATGACCAAGTCCAACATCGATGTTGGAATCAACGGAGACAAACTCATATTTACTTCAAAAATCAAGGGAAAAGTTGTTCTCCTCAATTCTGTCCCATATGTTATTCCAAGTGACAAAGACGGTTACTTTCTTATTAAAACCTCTCCTGATAACATGCGGGCTACTATTGATTTATATCCGGCAAGGGGAGATGGGAAATTTGTTACATTTGAGGAAATCCTGAATGAACTGGAAAGCAAGGGAGTAACCAGAGGGGTTAAACATACTGCCATTAAAGAATATGTTGAACAGGTTCAGAATACCAAAACTGAGCTGCTGGATATGGTAATTGCTGAAGGGAAGGAACCTGTCAATGGACAGGATGCCCAGATAGAGTATCTTTTTCCTAATGCAGATACAGCCTTTAATTTCAGGATCCTGCCTAATGGAAGGGTTGATTACCGCAGGAAAGCGGAAATACCTGTAATAAAGAAAGATGGTGTGCTGGTCAGGATAGGTTTGCCTTCCAAAGGCCAGGATGGTTTTGACATATCAGGAAAGGTATTGAAGGCAACTGATGGGCGGGTTCCGATTCTTTTTCCTGGTGAAAATGTCACAGTCTCCAAGGATGAAAGAGAATTTATTGCCGAATGTGACGGGCAGATTTCACTTAACGGAAAAGTTCTGAGTGTTTACAGACATTATCTGGTTGATGGTGATGTGGATTTTGAAAGAGGTAATATTGAATTCGACGGTAATGTTACCATAAAGGGCTCTGTACTTGAAGGTGCAACGGTAAAAGCCAGTGGAAGTGTGATAATACTGAAAAATGTAGAATCGGCTAATGTTTATGCCGGATGTGATGTTAAGGTTAGTGGTGGAATTTTCAACAGAAACAGAGATTCGATAGTGGTATGCGGAAGGAATCTGGAGGTTTACCATTTACAGAACGCGAAACTGGAAGTTCAGGGAGACATTCACGTCGGGTCTTCCTGTATCCATAGCACTGTTTATTGCAATGGAAAGATGTATGTGCAAAACCAGAAAGGTGTAATAATCGGAGGTGTTATTAACGTACTGGGCGGAGTCGATGCTAAAAACATCGGGACTGAAATGGGAGTAAGAACTGAAGTCATCGCCGGAAACGATTATCTTGTTCAAAAAACGATCTCTGAATTCAGAAACACTCTGGATATTTACAAGGGTAATCTTGAGAAGATAGACAGAGTACTTTTGCCATTGATGAGACTGATAAAAAACAAGCTCGCTATGAGTCTGGAAAAAAAGAACAGGCTTGCGATTGTTCTGGAAAAGCGGAAGAAGGTCCTGAAGAATAAAGAGATGATGGAGTGGAAGCTTCAGGACATCGAGGGACGTATCACGGCAGATACTAAGGCGTCAATAAAGGCAAGAGAGGTACTTTCACCCGATGTGGTGATCAGGATAAAAGATCGGTCCAAAAAGATTCATACTCCCTGCCATAATGTAACTGTTTATTATGACAAGGGGAAAAAGGAATTGGAAATAGGTCCTTACTGACCACTGAAATTAATCTGATCAGGATGATTATTGGTTTAAACTTGAGAAAAGCTTGATGTGGAATTGTTGCGCAACTGTATAGATAGTGAAGCCTTGTTTAATTTTGATATATCAACGAAGGAAAGCAGAAAAAAAGGGATGCGTTTGATGTATCCCTTCTGTTGATGATACCCGCAGCTTATCAGTAAATTAGATTTATTCGAACCACCAGTAAATATAGTAGTAAAGGGTTACGACAGGTCCATTAGACCTTTGCTCCCAGAAAAGCACCCGGTTCTTATTTACTACATTGGGAATGGAGTTAGGTGTACCCGTGTCCCATCTTTTGCTTGCCGATAGTGAACCTGATGCACCGATAGAAACGGTATCTTTAGCATTGACCAATGATCCGACATGTATTTCGAGCACATTTTCATCCCACAGGACATCATTAGCGCTGCCATCATCATCTTCATATAACATGTACCAGCAGATAAACTTTTCATCTTGTTTAAACTCACTGATAACTCCAAACTTTTCCATCACCATCACTGTCGGGATCTCTCGGACTTGTACGGATGGTATCGGGACTTCCTGATGCAACCCATCCATTAAATCTCCTGATAATTTGAAATTCCATCATTGTCAAAATCATGGTTTTGTTTGGAGCTGTTATAATCATCGTAGATACCATACATCTTTGCGACAGCATTGGAAACCGAATCCCTGTTGTCATCACCGGAATAGGAGACAAACACAAGATCTCCGGTACGGATCACAACACTGTCGGGACCGCTCGATGGTCCCATCCGAACCTCAAAAATACTCCCTTATCCGTAATTTTACTTTACAATAATCTTCAATGCCCTGCTGCCGCTTGTGGCCAGGTAAATTCCTTTATTTAAACCTGACAGATTGATCCGGGACACTCCCTTTACAACTTCAGATTTACGAATTATACGGCCTGAAAGATTCACAAGGTAAATATCATCTGTGTTGTTTGACACTATCATATTCCCAGTACGATATATCTGTCTTGTGCTGTTAAGATACCCGGCGGCATGCTTAACAGGGCTTGTGCCCTCCGGTTCGCCATAGATAAGACCCCTTCCCACAGTACTCATGTAAACGCGGCCGTATACATTGAAATCACCTGCAACGAAGTTGCCGTTTCCAGGCCCGCCAAACTGATGGCTGTCATCGTTGATCCGCTCCCAGGTGACTCCTTTATCAATGGAACGGTAGATGCCTATGGGACCATTGTTTGCAGCGCCCCATATATAAAGAGCATAGTAGTCCTTACCCGGTGCAGCTTTTCCCAGTCCAACCGAAACACAGACGTTAACAGCAGAAAAACGCTCAAATGTATTACCTCCATCTTCAGTAAGCGCAAGCCCGTTGCGGCTGTATCCACCGGGCTGCCATAACTGATTCTGGTCAAGCGGAATCAAGAGATGTCCTTTTTTGCCCGGCACTGTTCTCATCATGGATGTGCTGTTCTGGTAAAGCCCCTGCTGGTCATCATTGATCCGGCTCTGTTTGGTAAAATTTGCACCGCCGTCAGAACTGACCATGAACCATCCCTGCTGATCCAGTATATAGAAGATGTTTTTGTCAACTGGATCCGGAATGATCCTGCATGTACTTGACTGCCCATCCAAACCATTAACAGTTGTCCAGGTCACACCCTTGTCTGCTGAGCGGTAAACGGTGTTACCCACTTCTGCACGATGAAGAATCACACTGCCATCAGCATTGAGAACCGTATAACCCTTACCCACCTTCGGTGTCGGAAGTTGTGTCCACGTTTTCGCAGTATCCGTACTGTAATACAGGACATCGGATTCGGTGGGAGGATTTGTGGAGTAATCGGTGACATGACCTGCACGTACGAAAGTCCCATTGAGAGGACCGTATCCAAGTGATACTGTGGTTCCGATACGGGGTTCATGGGCCGGTGCGCTTCTGTAAATATCAGTATAGCGTGCACCATCATAATCACCGATCGCAGTAACAAGCGGACCTCCGGGTACACTGACTATGTCAAGAGGAACCGTTTCTTCAAGTCCTCTGGACTGGAATTTCCAGAGTGGTGAGGTTGCAGTGATATCATCGGTGCGGAAAACACCATTACCTGATGTTACCCAGACCCTTTTCGGGTAAAACGGATCAAACTCGATGGAGCCTGCCCAGTGGATCGCGGTGCCATCGATCCAGTTGTTGCCGTTTGCATCAACATTCGCGTTTGTACCATCATTGGTGATCCATGCAGGGAAGAGATTTTTCCATGTAGCACCCCCATCGGTACTCACGAATATGATATCACCTGCATTGTCCTTTTTATTTGACCATCTGTACTGAGCTGAATAGCAATTGACGGTAGTTAGAATGATGTGCTGTGGATCAGCCGGATCTATCGAAATACCTCCAAACCCATGTGCCTTCCCCGGAGAACCGGAACCGTAGTATTCAGAGTTTTCATCTTTGGGAGTTATGTTGGTCCATTGAGATGTGGCTGTTGAGTATTTCCAGACACTGCCAGTGTTGACACTATGGGGACCCGGGCTGTTTGAGAATGTTATATACAGGTTTCCCTGGGATAAGGCAGCCCGCATAGCCATCATATTGGATGGCGCACCTGCCACAGGTGTAAAGCTGGCGCCGCCATCATTACTTACATAAAGACAGCCGTTGGTTTTTGCAACCCCCATATATATTGTTTTAGTGCCTCCAGCCGATGTTTTTCCACTAGAAGGGTCAAAGACGATGAAACTGATTCCATTGTCAGATATAGTGGAACTGCCGGCTGTTATTTCTGTCCCGGACACTTTTATCCAGGTTTTTCCTGTGTCACTACTTTTAAAGAGTCCGCTTGTCCGGCTGCCGCAGAAAATGATCGCACTGTTTTGCGGATCGACAGCCAGTTTTTCTCCTGTTTGACGTCCCATTCCGTTTCCATGGGCTTTGAAAAGTGAGGTTACATTTACAGTGTCAAATGTTTTACCGTAGTCACTTGAGCGTAAAATCATGGTTTTTCCATCGCTGAAGTAGTGAGTTCCGGCAAGGATATACAAGCGACGGGGGTCCTGAGGATCCAGCGCAAGCGCCTCGGTACCAAGGAGTCCTACATCAAGTTGAGAAACAAAATCCATAAGCGGGATCCATCTTCCACCGGTAGAATCCCATCGGTATGCACCTCCGACATCGGTACGTGCATAAACAAGCCCCGGCTGTGTTTTATTTGTAATGATTCCGGAAACAAATCCTCCGCCTTCAAAGCAGACATTTCCCCAGGTGTACGGTTCAGGTGCTGCGGATGATGAATTGAGTAACAGACCAATGCTTAGACAGGTGGCCAGGAAGATTGATTTGATGCGCATCGGAACCCCTTTGCTGATGGACATTTTTGTTTCTTGTTTTGGTCTATTAATAAAATTAAATATTGGGTAGAGGGAGTGTCAGGGAGGGATGAGGGAGTGAGATTACCTCTGAAGTGAATGAGTGACTTAAGAGCCCACCGAGGGAACTTTGTCTTAGTATGTAATTTTGTGTCCAATCTGTTGCACACAAATGTTTTGTGTCCGGAAAAATCGTGATTATTGGACTCAATAGTAAGCACACTATGGATACTGTGAATTATTTCTACATTTCTGGGCTGTGCTAGATTAACTAAATTGCAATACTTTCAGGACTTGTATAAACGATGGATCCATATATTCCAGATACTCTGCCTTTGAAAAATCTTGATTATGGTAGACTGCTTGGATTTGTGGGAAAAGCCAATGCTGCAATTGCCAGATATGACGGTCTATTACAGGGCATATACACGCTTTATATAATGAAATGAAAGAACGCATTCGCAATATTACTCATTCCCAGTATTCAATTCAGGCTTTAGATGGTTTGTTTGACAAACCGATTTTCCAAACCAGTGATTTTGTGAATCGTACAAAGATCCCAAAGCAGACTGCTATGCCTATGTTGCGGCAGATAAGGGATGCTGGTATACTGTATCCACTTCGGGAAGCAAGTGGTCGTCAGGCTGCTATTTATGCTTTTAGAGCTTTACTCAATGCGGCTGAAGGCAGAGAAATAGTATAAGTTGTGTCCAATCTACCATACTCAATTGCTTTTGTGTCCAGAAAATCAAATTTCATTGGACTCAAAATTTTTTAAGTGTAGCAAGTTGGACACAAATCCTCTTGGAGAAAACATGTACAACCCCCCCTGATTAAAGGTGAGCCATGTACTATCTGCTGTATCGGTTGCTATCGATGAGGGGGTTCCGAAGGTGAAACCGCAAGTATAGGATGTCCATGCTCTGTTAGAACTCAGATGGGCTACTCCCAGCATGACACATATCTACCTGTGTATAGACACTACTTGGCATTACTTAAAATAGACAATTCTGAAATGCAAATCAATAGTAGTGTACAGAGAAAACTTGACGGTTGCTACTGTAATCCGGAATAATGCATTGATGTTTTTACCTTTTGTTCTTCCGGAACAGGAGGAGAATACCCTGCATGATTAATTTTACTTCATCTCAAGTTAAAAGGGAGGTTTTTTTGATGCTCTGATTCAGATTGCGTGTGTTTAAAGTGTCTGCTGTATTCACAAGAATACACCGATCCGAAATATCTGCCCGATTTATTACAATTAAGACATTATATTTATAATTGCAGTTACCTGTAACTCTTTCACAAGGAGAAAATTATGGGAAAGCAGATTATCCGTATTTCCCGATGGTCATGCAGGTCGGTTTTTAAGGTTTACAGCAGAATTATGACACTGATATTTGCCCTTTTCTGTGCAGCAACAGGGCAGTTGACCAGGAGCGCATCTGCCAAACGGACTGCAGCAACCAATTTCAAGGGTACCGCATACCGGGCATCGGATTCCACTGTCCTTAAAAATATGGGGCATCCGACATTTTAATGGGTAGCCCCCATATATAGTGTTTAGAGTATTTTTACTGCATGGATGATAAAAAGCTCTTCACGAAGATATTAGGATTGAAGGCGCCTTGGTTTATTGCCGAGGTGAAGGTTGATGAAAAGAAACAGCAAGTTGACATTTATGTTGATCATGAAGAGAACATTACGGTGAAATGTCCCGAATGCAACCGATTTTACAGCGTGTATGATCATTCTCCAGAACGCATTTACCGCCATTTGAACGTTTGCCAAATGGCCACTTATATCCATGTCCGGTTGCCAAGGGTTAGCTGCCCTACTCATGGTGTAAAGCAGATAATTTCCGAATTCGGAGAAAATGGTTCGGACATGACATACGATTATGAGCGATTCATCATAGACGTTGCAAAGGAGTGCAGTGTCGAAGCAGTAGGCAGGTTGTTTTCTATAACCTGGGACCGCTGCTGGAATGCTGTAGAACGAGCTGTTTGTCGTGGCAAATCAAGAAAGCCCCATGCTATTCCGATTAGAATTGGTGTCGATGAGAAAGCATTTTCACGTGGACATAAATACGAAACAATAGTGACGAATATCGATGAAGGTACAGTTGAGTTCGTATGTGATGATCGTGAGCAAGAGAGCCTTGAAGCCTATTACCAGCAATTCAAAGGAGAAGAATTAGAAAAAGTTGAAGCCGTTGCGATGGACATGTGGGGACCGTTCATTGCCGCTACAAAAAAGTACATCCCGAATGCAGGCAAAAAGATTGTATTTGATCGTTTTCATGCAATGCAACATATGCTTAATGCTGTAGACAAAACAAGAAGGCTTGAACATAAAAAGCTGCTGGAAGCGGGCGATCACACACTGAAAGGCACCAAATACATTTGGCTATGGAATAAAGAGAATGTTCCAGAATGGAAAAAAGAAGATTATTATGCGTTAAAATCTTTGGATTTAAAAACGAACAAGGCTTGTGCTATAAAAGACAATCTCCGCCACCTTTGGGATTACAAATACGAAAAGTGCATGAGAAATTATTTCAAAAAGTGGTATTTCTGGGCTTCACATTCGAGAATAGAGCCGGTAAAATCGGCTGCAGAAACGATAAAGTCACATATAGACAATATAGTAACCTACGCAAAGCATCAAATTACTAATGCTCTGGGCGAAAGTATTAATGCAAAGATTGAAAAGGTAAAAAGAATGGCATGCGGCTTTCGGAACAGAGCCCATTACAGAACAGCAATCTTTTTTCATTGCGGAGGATTGGATTTGTACCCATATCCTCCTGTAAAGCCTTGTTTACGTTTCAGAAGTGCTTAGGCACAATATGTTGGGGCTACCCACGAAAAAGCCGGAAGCGGC
>JAAYIG010000215.1 GCA_012523595.1 Fibrobacter sp. | reverse complement strand
GTAATGGAACAAGCTGATACGCGCGTGGTTCGATGGCAATATTTCCAAATGAGCGAAACGGACCGGCACCTGCGCGAAGTTTCAGCATAAGTGCATTCTGCAGGAGGCGGACTGCGGTACTGGTACCCGGGCGGTTTGGATCAGGCGGCAGAAATGATGCCGGTTTAACCGGTTCACGTTCAAGCGGGCAGTAAATCCTGGTGATGTCGGAATCAGTGCCGGACAAGGTGCGTAAATAGAGGGTATCTTTATCAGATTGAGGCAAAACTACCCATTCACGCCCTCTGGCGTAAACAAGCGATCCAGGATTAAAAACCGTTTGAGTACTCATTTTGCACCTTCCTCAGATACCAAAGGACAGCCAAAGATCTCAGGAAATTGAGCAGCGACAGAAGGCCACCTACTTATTTCTTCAGGAAAAATTATCACCAGATAACCATACTCCTCTAATTGTTTTATGGTTTGATCATCGATTAAATTCGCAACTTTCTCTGGTTTGCCAATAAAAACCAGTGCCTGATGATCATTATAAACAAAATCGGGGGTACATGGAAATTCATTGATAGCTGCATTTGCACTATCAGGAAGCAAATGGCCATTTTTGTAAAGATATCTTAGCCATGTCTTTTCCTGAGCCGAATTAACCAGCGTAAGTAATTCATTAAACTGACTTTCTCTGTTCCCTGCAGATGTGCCAACCGACACCTGTGCAGTCATCAACTTCAGGAGTATTTCCAGCACTTGACGATTGGTTCGATCGATAGTTTCATGATCAGGTTGGTTATAATAAGAGAGCAGACACTTGTAACATCCCATTTCACAGCTTGCATTTTTTGGAATAAGATCATCAGGTGAATCCGCGCCTTTATCAGGTACACTATAATGCATTATTTCAATGGCTTCACGTGCTACATTGCCAAGGGAATCCGGTCGTGTTGCCAGACGAGTGAGTACCCCGGCGCCGCCCTCTGCAGCTTCATAAAAAAGAATTGCCTTGCGGTTATCTCTGTCCGGAAGCGGTTCAGCCATAAGTTCACTTTCTTCAAGCTGATAAAGAGATTCTATACCTCTTTTCAAAGCATATTGCAGAGTAGTTAAAACCTGAGGATCGAGTTCGACACACGGTCGGATAAGAAGAACATTACGACGATCTTCAGCGTAAGGAGTGATTCTCTCGATAGTTGCATTAGGAAAATCATCATCTGTTACATCATCGGCAGGGGCCTGCTCATCTTTACACCAGAAACCGGTGGTAGTATTAATATTAAAGCCGTATATGTGTTTTTCCTTTCGCCGTTTCCAGCCAAGATTCATCCGTCGCACAGTAGCAACCGGGCCGTATTGAAGTTCCATAACCGGTATTCCATCAACTTCGATGATGGTGATCCTGCGATTAAGTTTTCCATCACGTTTGGAAAACTGAACGGTGGTCTGAACATCATATCCCTGTCTCATCCGTTCTTCTTCATCGCATGTGATCCGGTTTGCTTTTCTTGTACTGACATTTTCGATTCTGTAAAGGTTGTTTATATTGATTGCATTACCCATGCGATTACCACACAATACGCAGAATTCATCTGCTTTCTGCTGACCGAAATGTCCATAGCCGCAATTTGAACATTTTTTTATCTCTTCTACAGGTAGACGACTGTCTGTCGAAACTCCTCCATTACGGGCAGAAAGGATAACCTGACGTACCCGATATTGTGCACCTTCATGATATATTAGGCTGTTAGGTCCAAATTCAGAAATGGCAAGGAAACGAGGCCTTGAAAGATAGCTGTCGTATTTCTTATTAGTTTGCGCAGGAATATAAGCGGAGACCGGGAGTCTGGGGAAGTTATATCCGGGTAAGAATCCTTCACCAGCCAAATAACGGTATGTAGAGAAATCGGAATTTTGATGTGGCCGGGATTCAAGCAGGATTTTCTGCTGATTAAATGCCTCATCGTGGCGACGTTTTGCAGCCATCCGTTCTTTTTCGCTTGCAGCCGGATTATCAATGATTTTGCGTGTTTCATCCATTTGTCGCCGTGTTGCTTTGTAAATATCACGCCAGCGTTTAAGAGCATCATCAAATGATCTGAATACTCTTTGAAAATGTCTGGACAGCCAGTTATTCAGTGCTTCATCAATAGATTTATCAGCATCAAGCCATAATCCTCTGGCATGTTCAAGTTCATCATTGCCAATCATATCAAGAATGACAAGACACCGTTTCCATGCATTCTCTTTTGATTGTGAATTATCAAGCAGATTTGCATATTCAATAAGCAGAGGCATGGTATCTGGTTGTTGCATATCAAGCATTTCATTGAGTGTAGCTGGAAGTGCTACACGGGTAGTTGCCAACCATGTTGCATTGAGGTGCGCTGCAATCAGTTCTTCATTACAGATATCAAGTGCAGGCGGAGTTACTTCACCATGTATCATTTTTACAGGATCTGAAAAGAAGTACTGATCATGGGGGCTCTGTGCTGCACAATAAGTAATAACCAGAGCCGGTTGCCCGCTCCTGCCAGCACGTCCACTCCGTTGAGCGTAGTTAGCGGGTGTTGGTGGCACATTTCTCATATATACAGTATTAAGTGTGGAAATGTTTACACCAAGCTCCATGGTAGGAGAACAATACAGGATTCGAAGCATCCCCTCCCTGAAATCCTTTTCCCGTTCTTTTCTTTTGTCCTGATCAACCTGCGCTGTGTGCTCCTGGGCATGGATCGAATGAAACAGGGTACTACCCTGTGAAAGGAAATCAGCTACTGAACTATAAAGTGAGCGGAAAAATGGATTTGACACAGCATAGCGATCATCGCCGTATTTTTTATTATCTTCAGGAAATCGTCTTTTCCATAGCAGAAGATCGCTTTTGAGCTGATAGCCATTTATGTTTTTATCAATTTCTACTTTATTAAGATAACCCTGCTCAAAAGCTACCCTTATCAGATCATTCACAATCCGGTTGAATTCTTCTGTAGTAAATTTAATGCTGCTGTCATTCCAGGTAAATGCGGATTTCAGCTGAGTACCAGCTTTACTTCGAATAGAAAGAACTTCTACCAGGCTGTCAGCCCTGAGCTTTTTAGGTTTAGCACCAACAAGCATTACACGCGCTGATGAAATGTCATTTTCATCAAAAATACCCCATGGTTCTTTGAGGTAATTTGCACTTTGAGCCTTGATCTGTTCTTTAGAAAGCTCGTTGAGGTAGGATGTTTGCAGGCAAAGTTTACGTCGCATATCGTTAAAAATGATTGTTAACAATCTCCGACGTACTTCAGGTAAAGCCGACTGCAGTCTGTGGTGGGCATTTTGCCACAGCTCATCACGGCATAAATCATCAAGACCTTCATATTCAATGTACAGAAGACCGAGTTGTTCCAGATTCGGGCTGTTATAGCGCCAGCCACGTTGTAAATCAGCATACAAACGATGTCCAAGAACTTTGCGCATCGCTTCTTCCGCACGCATACGATTGACGCCATGAAGAACTGCTGGTTGCTGAAGATATTCTGCACGGATGGAGAGATCATCGGTATGGAAACGAAGTGCATGGAAAACAGCATGTGCAATAGTATCATCGCGCAAATAATTTTCAGGTGATTGCGTGATTGCAGCCAATAGTGCACTTCTTAAAAGAAGCATTTGCATAAAATCATTGAAATGACCAGCCTGAAGAGAGGCGTCCTGCCGGTTGTCAGTAAATCCCAGGAGCTTTCGAGCCTTATTATCAAGAGAAACATTCTCATCCATCAAATACCGGAGAGCATTCAAAGAGATTATGGTGGTTGCAGAGCTCCTGCCTTCGCCGGAGAGTCCGGGCAATTTGAGTGCATCTTTACCACGATCATAGACTATTCCACAGGAAGGACAGAATTTAAAAGTTCCTCTGATTACTACACATCTTAATCCATCTGCCTGCATCCGTCCATCAGGAGCTACAAATATTATCGAGGGAAGCTCTCCTCTATAATGATTTTTAATTTCATTAGGTTTGTCCGGATCTATCCAAAATTCAGGTATGGAGTTCTCTAAAATCGCATCTTTCCAAACACAGTTCGGGTCAGGCATCAGGAAAGCATAAGAATCATCATCTTCATCAAAACTTCGCTCATCAATACTTCTGGGCTCAAACCGGTTCTCATCAGAACGCTCCCAAACCGGATGGAATTCCTGGCCGCAATTACGGCAAAAATAGGTAGGAAACAGCCGCTTTGTTTTATCACTGCCAGGAAGAAATACTTGCCCGCTCAGATCACATTGCCTTTTATCTGGACTTTCAAGTGTGGTAAAAAGGGTCCCCGCACCTGAAATAAACTGATGTAGACGGTATGCAAAAAAGGATTTCCCTTCATAGTTCCTGGTTTCATAGGTCAACAAAAGAAACTTGAGAAGATATGATTTGCATAACTGCTCGTCTAAACCGGATTCCCGTGAAAGCATCGAAATGGCAGTTTTTATCTGCTGTGGCTTTTGCCGTACCCATTCTTCACCTTCTTTTTTAAGTCCAAGACGGGTTTCTATCCAACAAGCTATGGGATGAACATGTAATTCTTCTGCTGTTATTATTTCCGGGCATCCATTTTCAAGAGTCTTACGTAAGAGATCCGGAGTACAAAATTGCTCACCTGCTGTTTTTAACTCTAAAGTTTCACCAATTACATCACTTGCTTGAACTGTAGCACCAAAGAGTTTACTGGCTACTGCAGCTACAGCAGACTCCCTTTCGAAGCGGGAACCCTCTGTGGCCATAGTAGCAGAGGTGCCTGTACAAAGCACATTTTTATTCAGAGCTTCACGTACCCGCCTTACAAGCATGGCGACATCAGCCCCCTGACGTCCTCTATACGTGTGCAATTCATCCAGAACAAGGTAATCAAGTCCAATACAATGCTCCATGACTTTTTGATCCAATTCATTTTGCCTTGTCATCAGCAATTCAAGCATCATGAAGTTTGTCAATAATATGTCAGGTGGATTTGCGGCCATAGTCCTGCGTTCATCTGTACTCTCCTGGCCTGTATAGATTCCGTAACTGACAGGGCACTGCTGTTCGCTGAAATGGTTAAAAAACTCATCCAGCTCTTCCTGCTGGCTGTTTGCCAGAGCATTCATCGGATAAATAATGATTGCTTTTGTTCTTTTTTGGGTAGCGTTTTCTTTTTCGCGAAGGATTGCGTCTATAATAGGAATAAAAAAGGTTAGCGATTTTCCAGAACCAGTTCCGGTTGTGACTACATAACTCCGATTGGCTTTAGCACACAACAGAGCTTGTTCCTGATGTCGGAACAAGCGTAAAGATTTTTCCTCTTTTGTTCCCCGTTTAATTCGAAATATCTCATCACATGTGGGATGCAAAATGCCTTCATTTACCAGTTCAGATACAGATCGCCCTGAAACAAAAGATGGATTTAGCTGAAGATAAGGAGATGGCCAGTAAAGCTCTTCTGCGTATTGTGTATCAACATATTTTTTAATATCTGGTGCAGAAGGTGTGACAAAGCTTCTGGAAAATGCTGCATAATCTTGAATCAGACTTTCTCGAAATTCGAAAACATTCATTTGGGCGAAATCTCCTGTAGTTTAACACTGGAAGGCTTTTTATCTGTCCATGCAGGTTCTTCTGTGTCAGTAAACAACAGCTTGTTAGGGTTCAACAATGCAGATTTGGAATGCGGTGTCACCGCATTCCTTGCTGGTATAAAAGTTGCATTACTCTAACATAGAACATAGC
>JAAYIG010000214.1 GCA_012523595.1 Fibrobacter sp. | reverse complement strand
GTTCTCCGTCTTTCTCCAGGAAGATCCTGAGAGCCAGTTTATTTTTACTGTATTTTGACAGTTCTTCAGTGAAATCGAGCTCTTTCTGTTTGACCGATTCTCCATAGTTCAATTTTACTCTTTGTCTTCTCTGTGTGATAATTCCTTCATCGAGATGGTACAGTGCCCATCCCAGGTCTGCTTCCAGCGGTGGGGGATTATCGCTGACAGTGTAAATGTTTACCTCGGAGATTGTGTTTACAATGCGATTTAGTTTTCCCTGATATTCATCTCCGGGTACATGAGCACAAACCAGTATCGGCGAGAAGAATCTTCGTGCGTGGTAATGAAGTGCTTTCCATCTTCCTCCGTATTCTATGCTTGACCATGAGGCAACCGGCCAGCAGTCGTTTAACTGCCAGTAAAGTGCACCCATAACCTGGGGCATATTTCTTCTGAAGTGTTCCACAGCCACTTTCATGCAGTATGCTTGATTGATTTGAGAGAGATAGGCGAGTGCCGCATAATTTCGGGGAAAACGGTACAGGCGTGATATGTATTCCAATATTATCAGATTGCCTGCAGGGTTTTTCTGATGGCTCTCCATGGAGATGGCGAAGATGTTCATGTCCGATGGGGATGTGAATTGCTTTGCTGTCCGGGGAGAGCAGAAGGACTGCATTCCAAATTCAGAGCAGAACCGAAACAGTTTTTCCTCGTAGTATTTAACCCTTTTCCTGCTGTGCCAGACATCCCAGAAATGTGCGTCACCCCCTTTTTCACTGTTATATCCTGCCTCATATCCCTCCGGATTATGAGGGGATGAGGGCCAGTAGGGGATATGACTGCTATGTTTTAAGATCAGAGATGGAAGCAGTTCATAGAAGAGGTCTTCGTAAGCTTTTTTCCTGAATGGGTTGGCTGTGATTTCATGAGGCATCTGTTCTATTTCATTGTTACCGCACCAGAGTGCAATGCAGGGGTGATTTCGGAGCCTTTTTATCTGAGTGACTGCCTCATCTTTGACAAGAGAAAGAAAGTGGTTATCTCCCGGGTAGAGGGAGCATGCGAACATGAAATCCTGCCAGACAAGAATGCCGAGGCGGTCACAGTAATCGTAGAAGGTATCTGATTCATAAATCCCTCCGCCCCAGACGCGAAGCATGTTCATGTTCGCTTTGGCTGCGGATATCAACAGTTCGCGGATCGTGGACTCTTTTACACGGGAGACAAAACTGTCTGCGGGAATCCAGTTGGCACCTTTGGCAAATACAGGAGTTCCGTTGACTGTAAACTGGAATTTTTCCCCCCACTGATCATGGCTGCGGTCCAGGACAATGGTTCTAAGGCCAATAGATGTGGTTACACTATCAATAACCTTTTTCCCGTCGATCAGATCGACTACCAGTTCGTAAAGGGGCTGGGATCCCAGGCCCTTTGGCCACCAGAGCCTTGGGTTGTCAACTATAAGCTTCAGGCTGTCGCTGAAAGCAACTGCCGTACCCTTAAGAGATAACCTGCATCGGAAGGACAAGCTGCTTTTCGATCCGGGATTTGCAAGTTCTGGTTCGATGTGAAGAGTAACTGTTCCATTTTCATGAACCTGTTTTACCAGAACCGAATCTATTCTGTTTTTTGTCCATGCTTCAAGGTAAACAGGTTTATAGATACCGCAGGTGACAAAGCGGGGACCCCAGTCCCAGCCAAAGGAACATTGCTGCTTTCTGATGTTTGACGCACCACCTACAGGATCATTCCACTCCGGAAAAGAATGCAATTTGCGCTTTTCAGCAATATAGTCCATTGGATTGAGAAAATTAACAATTAATAAATTGTTTTCAGGCTGCAGAAACTCCTTTACTTCGAATCGGTATTCAGTAAACATGTTTTCTGTGCGCCCGATCAGGTGGTCATTGAGGGAGATCGATCCCAGAGTGTCGACACCCTCAAAAACGAGTTCAACATGCTCCCGATTCAGTATAGAGGCAGGAACTGAGAAGCTGAGTCTGTACTCCCAGTCAGTGTGTTCTATCCAGTCCAGTTCCAGTTCGTTTTCCCCCCGGAAAGGGTCTGGAATCAAGTCGGCTCTAAGGAGATCCGTGTGAACACATCCGGGAACTTTTGCTTTATAATAGCTGTTTTTTCCGGACTGTGAGAACTCCCATGATCCATGCAGAAAGAGTTTTTTCTTTTTCATGGTTTAAAAATCCTTTCTTGACCATAAAAGAAAATAATAGATTTCTGCTATGCTTTTATTTCCATCTCGGTATCGGTATCGAAAGCTTATGTTGAGAGCCTAATGCTGAGATTTTGGGAGGAGAGGGGGGGGAATGAGAGCCTCACGTGAAGAAAGTGAGCGCACCTTTTGACAGGCAAACAGGCCAGTTTATCATTTTAATGAGTTTTCAAGGAGAATTTTTTGATAATAAGAGAAGGGAAAAGAGAGAGCAGCGCAATATGGAAAGTGGAAAGAAAAAAGCCGGAATCCGCTAAGCGGATCCCGGCTTGATTATAGGCAGTTACTACTGATCCTGGTTTAACGACTGACAGTCATTTCACCTTGCTCTTCCTGGCTGGATTCTTTTTCCATTTCCAGTGAGGCCATCTGTTTCAGTGCCTTGAATTTAGCGATAACAGACTTTTGTGCATGGTCAATGAACTGCTTTGAAGCCTCCGGATTGCTGCGCTGCAGGATCTTGTAACGGTTCTCGTTGTATACATAATCTGCAAGCGGCAGTGTGGGATCTTTGCTGTCAATGACCAGCGGGTTTTTGCCCTGAGGTGCCAGATCCGGATTAAACCTGTAAAGCGGCCAGTGACCGGATTCTACAGCACGCTTCTGTTCCTGGTATCCATGAACAAGATTGATACCATGTGCGATACAGTGGCTGTAGCAGATGATCAGAGATGGGCCATTGTAAGTTTCAGCTTCCATAAAAGCCTTCACAGTCTGATTCTGGTTGGCTCCCAGGGCGACCCGGGCGACATAGATATAGCCATAGCTCATGGCGATCATACCCAGATCTTTTTTCATAGTAGGCTTACCGCCTGCTGCGAACTTTGCCACCGCTCCCATAGGAGTTGCTTTGGATGACTGTCCGCCGGTGTTGGAGTAAACCTCTGTGTCAAGCACCAGGATATTGACGTTTTTGCCTGTGGCAAGCACATGATCGAGTCCTCCGTAACCGATATCGTATGCCCATCCATCACCACCCACTGCCCAGACTGACTTCTTGACCAGGTAATCTATGACAGTAAGGAGCTCTTTTGCAGTTGCTGAGGAGAGCTTCTCAAGCAGCTTTTTGGCATTGGAGACACGTCCGCGCTGGACTTCGATAAGTTCCTGAGTTGACTGATCAGCAGAGATAATTTCGCCAAGGATCAGTTTAAGTTCAGGACCGCATTCACCGTCAGCCATGATCTTGTTTGCCAATTCACTGGCATACTGGTTGAACTTATCAACTGTAAGGCGCATTCCAAGGGCCAGTTCCGCGTTGTCTTCAAAGAGGGAGTTGTTCCATGCCGGCCCCCGGCCATCCGCTCTTGTTGTGTAAGGGGTGGTGGGGAGGTTTCCACCGTAAATTGAGGAACAACCGGTTGCGTTTGCGATGTAAGCATGATCACCGAACAATTGTGTGAGCAACTTAACATATGCAGTTTCACCACACCCGGCACAGGCTCCGCTGAACTCAAAGAGAGGCTTTACAAACTGGCTGCCTTTTACTGTGCCTTTGTCGATCAGTTCAGGGTTAGTTTCCGGTATTGATAGGAAAAACTTCCAGTTTTCGGCTTCCTGTGCGCGCAGAGGAGTTTGAGGCTGCATCACTATTGCGTCACCTTTGCCCTTTGTAGGACAGTTTTCAACGCAGACTCCGCACCCTGTGCAGTCTTCGGGTGCAACCTGCATTGTATACTTCAGACCTGAAAGCTCTTTACCCTTTGCATCCGCTGATTTGAAGGTTGCAGGCGCTCCTTCGAGATACTTCGGATCGTAGGCTTTCGGGCGGATTGCCGCGTGAGGACAGATAAGAGAGCAACGATGACACTGGATACAGGTCTTCTCGTTCCACACAGGGATATTGACCGCAATATTGCGTTTTTCATACTGGGTTGTTCCAGATGGCCATATACCGTCATTGGGAATCTTGGACACAGGGAGTTGATCACCTTCTGCCTTGATAATCTTTGCGGTAACTTCCTTTACAAACTCAGGAGCGTCATCGGGTACTACTTTGATCTCCTCAACAGGATTGGTTGGTGCAGAAGGTACCGATACCTCCTGGATTCCAGCCAGAGCCATGTCGATAGAATCGAAGTTCATCTTCACCACAGCATCACCTTTTCTGCCGTAGGTTTTCTTGACTGCGCCCTTGATAGAGTCGATCGCGATATTTTCATCGATAATCCTGGAGATTTTAAAGAATGCAGTCTGCATGATGGTATTGATACGGGGACCAAGCCCGATTTTCTGGGCGATTCCGATCGCATCAATAACATAAAACTTCAGCTTCTTATCAATGATCTGTTTCTGAACACGGCCTGGGAGCTTGCTCCAGACTGTGTCTTTGTCGTACTGAGATTCCAGAAGGAATATTCCGCCATCCTGGAGATTATCGAGCATGTTAAGCTTTTCCAGGAAGGAGAAATTATGGCATGCCAGGAAGTTGGCTTTGCTGATGAGGTATGGGCTGCGAATCGGGTTTTTGCCGAAACGAAGGTGTGACACCGTGACGGTTCCTGCTTTTTTGGAATCGTAAACGAAGTAACCCTGAGTATAGTTATCAGTCTTATCAGCAATAATTTTCATGCTGTTTTTATTGGCGCTGACAGTCCCGTCAGATCCCAGACCGTAAAAGAGTGCCCTGTAAACATCTTCTCCCTCTATTGAAAAAGATCTGTCGAAATCTAATGAACTGTTCGTCAGGTCATCATTGATACCAACAACAAAGTGGTTCTTTGGTGAGCTCTTATCAAGTTCATCAAAAATTGCCTTGACCATTGCAGGAGTGAATTCTGCTGAACCCAGTCCGTAGCGACCTCCGACAATAACCGGCATAGAGGAGATGTTTGCACTTCCCTCCTGGATAGCCTCACCGATAGCCGATCTGACATCTTCGTAAAGCGGCTCACCAAGTGATCCGGGCTCTTTTGTTCTGTCGAGAACAGCAATTTTCTTTACTGTTGCAGGGATGGCGTCGATCAGATTCTTTACACTGAAAGGCCTGAACAGACGAACCTTTATAACACCGGTTTTTCTGCCCTGCTTATTGAGGAAGTCAACTGTTTCATGCACTGTGTCTGCACCGGAACCCATAATCACGATTACGTTTTCTGCATCAGGGGCTCCGACATAGTCAAACAGATGGTACTGACGTCCGGTCTGTTTGGCGAACTTGTCCATGTATTTCTGAACAATTCCCGGACACATCTGATAGAAAGGGTTGACAGTTTCACGTCCCTGGAAGTACACATCAGGGTTCTGAGCGGTTCCCTTGATATAGGGACGGTCAGGACTCATGGAACGCTTGCGGTGTGCCCAGACCAGCTCGTCATTTATCATTGCACGCATATCATCAAATGTGAGCTCCTCGATTTTCTGAAGCTCATGTGATGTACGGAAACCATCAAAGAAATGCACAAAGGGAACCCTTGCCTCTAAAGTTGCACTATGGGCAATGAGAGCGAAATCCATGGCTTCCTGTACACTGGTTGAGGAAAGCAATGCAAAGCCTGTCTGGCGTACAGCCATCACATCACCGTGGTCACCGAAAATCGAAAGACCCTGGCAGGCTATGGCACGTGCAGATACATGGAAAACAGTTGGAGTCAGTTCACCAGCGATCTTGTACATATTGGGGATCATGAGGAGCAGACCTTGTGAGGCGGTAAAGGTAGTAGTCAATGCTCCTGCTGAGAGTGCACCATGGACAGCACCTGCAGCTCCGCCTTCAGACTGAAGCTCTGAGACCTGAGGAACTGTTCCCCAGATATTTTTCTGACCAGCTGCACTCTTTTCATCCGCAATCTCACCCATGTTCGATGATGGGGTGATCGGGTATATGGCAATGACTTCGTTGACCGCATGCGCTACGTGTGCGCAGGCTGAATTACCATCATGAGGTACTTTGTTTTTAGACATGTTAATAAGCTCCTCTATATTGTTAAATCAGAATCGAGAGAAAACATAACAATATAATTGCAACCAGCATTTTTTCCAACCAAAACCGGTGCAAAATTAATTGAATACCCCAATTTTAAAAGAAAACGTGCCGGAGAAATATTTCGGCATAGAAGGTTGGATATTGCACATAAAGCAGGAAAAGATACGATGAAAGGACAATTTCACCGCAGGGGCTGCATCAGCAGCAAATTACTGCGATTCTTCACCTGTTCTCTCTTCCTGAATCTTCTGAGGAATGCTTTCCACAGGTGTAACCGTTTCCGGTGTGCGGGGGTTACTTTTAATTGTTGCCTTTAGAATGATAAATGCAAAGAAGGCAATTCCCAGTCCCAGGAACAGGTAAGAGATTAGGTGGTAGTATCTCTCCAGAAGTTCTTTCTGGGAGTATAGAAAAAAACCGAGTAAGACCAGTATCAGATTCCAGATTCCTGATCCAATACAGGTGAAAAGCAGAAAGTTCTTCAGATTCATTCGTGCAAATCCGGCAGGAAGTGAAATCAACTGGCGAATGACCGGAACCAGTCTTCCTATCAAAGTTGAACTGATTCCATATTTGTTAAAATATGCCTCTGCCTTCTGCAGGCTCTCCTGCTTGATCATCAGAAGGTGTGCGATTTTGGTGTCTGCCAGGGCGTAAAGCACTTTCCTGCCCAGGATCAGAGCAAAGTAGTAATTGAAAATAGCACCGATCAAAGCACCTAAAGTCGAGAAACCAAAGACTCCGTATATATTAAGCTGCCCCTGAGCGGCTTTCCATGCAGCAGGGGGAACCACTATTTCTGAAGGAAGAGGTATAAAGGAACTTTCAATCGCCATAAGAATGGTGACGGTCAGGTAATTGATATGTTCCATGTACCAGTTGATGAATGTTGAGAGCAATTCATGCATATTTCTTGACGACCTTTTTTCTAAAGGTGAGATGACTTAAAAAAGTGTTCCAGGTTTTACAGGTTGCTGTGATTAAAAAGGACTACCAGCCATGTTCCCCAATAAGCGGCACAAAGACTACATTACCTGCTTTTGTAGTCTGACGCAGGCCTTCGGTTGTTTTGTCGAAAATGTAAAGTTCCTGATTGTTTCTGTCGCCAGCAGGAATTACCATCCTCCCGCCGACTGCCAATTGGTCAGAAAGAGTTTTAGGCACTACAGGTGCTCCGGCAGTTACTATTATTTTGTCAAATGGTGCATTTTGCTGCCATCCGCAGGTCCCGTCACCGATTTTGAATACAACATTAAGATAGCCCATCTCCCTCAGGCGTTTTCGTGCGGTTTCTCCCAGAACGTTGTTCCTTTCTATTGTATAAACACGGCGCGAGAACTGGGCCAGTATCGCAGTTTGAAAGCCTGAACCAGTGCCTATCTCCAGAATTTTCTCATCTTTTTTCAGTTCAAGGAGTTGTGTCATGCAGGCCACAATCGAGGGCTGGGATATGGTCTGTCCGCAACCGATTGGAAGAGCATTGTCATCATAGGCCTGGGCATACATGGCACCATCTACAAACAGATGACGCGGGACTTTACGGAAGGCATCAAGCACCCTCTCATCGGTTATCCCCTTGTCACGAAGAGTTCTGATCAGTTTTTCACAGGCAAACGTTGGATTTAGATGTTCTGTCATTTGCTTGATTCTTGGTTTTGTATTTGAAATTAGTTCTGATTACGGCTTTAACCCATCTAAAAGTGTCGTAAAGATGGGAAATGTGACTTAGGTCACTCAAATATAATGTCTGCACTTCTGTAAAACAGATCTTAAAACCGCTGCGAACCGCTTTGATAATGACTTCTGATTCCATTTCGAATCTCTCATAGTCAATTGTAACAGAACTGAGAAAAGCAGCGGAATAGATCCTGTAGCCGCACTGACTATCCCTGATATTCACTCCTGTAAAGAGGGAGAGAATCCATGATGTCAGGCGGTTGGAGCAGATTCTCAAGAAAGGCATGGCTCCGGGAACCATCTTTCTGGCACCGATACAGATCCCAATATCGGGATCTTTACTGATTGCAGAGATGAATCTGTGCAGGTCATCGGGTGAGTGCTGCCCGTCGGCGTCCATAGTTATTACCCAGGCAGCTCCTTTTTTCAGAAGAAAGGAAAAACCGGTCCTTAAGGCGGCTCCTTTCCCTTTATTTACTTCATGTCTGATACAATCGATCTTTAAATCTTTACATAGATCGTAAGTATTATCTCCTGAGGCATCATCAACAACACAGATTTGTTTTTCAGGCACAAAACAGAGCAGGTCAGGGAGAAATTTCCTTAGAAGATCTGCTGATTTATAAGCCGGAATAAGGACAAAAACAACTTCAGGCCACTCTGCTGAGAGCATCCATTTTCTCCTGAATCAGAGCGCGAAGACTTTCGGTGAAATCCTCATTGTCTGAATACTGTTGAGTGCAGATCGGATCACCTAAAATGATATCCACTCTGGCAAACGGTTTTGGAATTATAAATCTATCCCACGATTTAAGTCTCCAAGAGCGGTCGGAAAACAGTACCACCGGCACAACAGGTGCTCTGGAGAGGAAAGCTATCTGTGCCACACCGGATTTAACAATTTCTGCCGGTCCCCTTGGCCCGTCAGGTGTTAATACAATACTTTTCTTTTCTTTCAATACCCGTACACACTGCCTGAGTGCAGAGAGACGGTTGTGGCTTGATGAGCCAAAGACAATATCGTGTTTCCAGCATTTTGCCACTGCAGCAGCAATCCTTCCATCACGGCTCTGAGAAACCAGCGCGGTTTTTCCGGTGTTTCTGAAAACAAAGGAAAGTGGCAGCAGTTGTGAGTGCCAGAAGCAGTAGATTCTGCCGTATCCCTGATCGTTAAATGGGTCAATAGCTTCAGGAGCCTTGATTTTAAACCGCCAGGTTCTGCCTAATATCGAGGCGATAAGCCAGATTGCAAAACTGGTCAGGTTCATTCCAGATGAGTCGGATTTTATATTCATTCCTTTGTTATCTTGTGGCAGATATCAGTATTGTCCAGAATGGGAAACTAATAAAAATTCTGCTTCTGGAAAAACAGATTCTTTCAACTTCGCTTCTTGAACTGCAAATGTTTCGAAATACACTAATTATTTAATTAATTCAGGCACCTATATTTAATGGAGAAAACATGCATATTAAGCTAAAAAATATTATAATTCCGGTATGCTTTTTCTGTTTGCACGCTTCAGCAACTCTCCTTCCTTTTCCTTCAACCCTTCCTGCAGTAAATACCCCTTACGATACTATACTTCTTAAAACCTGGCAGGGAATAAAGAAACGCAATATAGATCCTTATGAAATCCCAACGGTTCACAGGCCTAAATCAGAACTACCCCACGATTTTGTATCCGAAGGTGCGGGTTATGGGATGATTCTGGCACTTTATTGTAATGATCAGGTTTACTTTAATAAGATATGGGATGCAGCAGAGACCTATCTCTGGGCTGGTCAATTCTATAACTGGAGGGCAAACAGTGAGGGCGGCGTGATAGGAACTGGGGCAGCTACCGATGCTGAGCAGGATATTGCCCTTGCGCTGATCTTCGCCGATTTACTTGTCAAAAAAAAAGTCTGGCAGGCACACACAAGCCCCAAAGGTGTCAGTTATGCTCAAAGAGCTCAGGAGATCCTTAACAATATCTGGTCACTGATGGTGGAAGGGGGGAAATATCTCAGACCAGGTGCAGAATGGGGAGGAAGTAATTTCGTTAATCCCGGTTATTTCGCCCCGGCATTCTACCGTGTTTTCGAGGAATTTGATTCTGAGAATCATAACTGGAGTGCTGTAATTGATCAGTGCTATGCAAGCATTACCTTTTCTCCAGGTTACCAGAATGGGCTGGTTCCGGACTGGATGAAGCCCACTGGTGAGTTTTGCGGGGAGGCTCTGGGGTATAACAGCTATGCCGGGGGAGAGTTTTTTTACAAGGATGCTATAAGGGTTCTATGGCGGCTCGCAACCGATTACCTGTGGTATAATGAACCTCGTGCCAAGACTTTCCTTCAAAAGGCACTGGCTTTTATTGGTACACCGGAGAGGGCGAATTTTTTCCAGATGGATGGAAGTGCTGTCACAGATGAGTTTGAACTTGGCAATGGAGTAACCCGCCAAAGAACCGAACACAGTCATCTTACAATCGGGATGTGGGCAACAGCGGCAATGGGAGCCGGAGGTCCACAGGCAGCAGAACCTTTCAGCGATGAGCTCCTCAAATTTTATGAAGGTCGTGACTACTGGGGGAAAGCCAGCGATACAGCCTTTGAGGATACACTTCACAATGAGATGTACTTCGATCAGTTTCTGGCCTGGTTTGGTGCATCACTTATTTCCGGAGTTTTTACAAATCTTTGGGAAGACATGAAAGATTCACTCCCTGGAGTGCCGCTTCAGTGGGTAAATCAACCGACAATTGGACCCTTTGATATCAAAGCCAATGTTGAACCACTTAAGATAAGCGGGGTTTTTAATAAAACTGCCAGATGGACGGTTGAACTGGTACATTGGCAAGACTCCACAGCCTGGTGCCAGTTCAGTGGAAAATCCAGTTCCATAGACATATCCTGGGTTGGAATTTCATCTGAAGGCAGTGCTATGCCTCAGGGCTACTACGATGTTACCATCTCTGCCAGAGGACTTTCTGAGCAGGTAAAGCAGAGAGTCTGGCTTGGGGAAGTGCTGAACCTTATGTATGGAAACCGCCTGTTGATCGATGATTACCGCGATGGCGATCTTATGCCCTACATAGGAAGCAGTTGGACCAGTTATCTTGACAGCCATGAGGGGAAGGCCGGCAATTCGTCAGTTCGTGAATTCAAAATCATTCAGGAAGACAGCCCTCTGCTTAAATGGGCTTACCACCTGGATCAGGGACACCTGGGATTTGATCCATATGCGGCACTCGAATGGAACTGTATGACCTCTGAAGGGAATCTTAATCTGAGCGGTCTCGATACTATTATCATTTCTGCCCGTTCAGCGTCACCGCTTGGAGTTTCCGTTCAGCTAATAACCTCAGATATAACCGATTACAACTATTTTCACGATTCTCTCTACCTTAACACACAAATGAAGGAGTTTCGCCTTCCTGTGGCCGGATTTACTCAGAGATGGTCCGGTTATGCACAATTAGATTTGTCAAAGGTTACGGCAATACGGTTTCAGGTTCAGCAGCCAAGTGGTACAGAAAATGAAATCGTACTTGGCAAGGTGTATTTCACTGGAAATCTGGGGAGTATTTATGAGGCTCCACCAGCGTATATACCTCCGGTTATCAAGACCAGGAAGATGCTTGCAAACAGAAGCCAGCAGGGATTGACGATCAGTACTGCGGGAAATATGCTCAAAGTGAAAGCATATCGGACTTTTAACAGCATGACCATCTATGACCAGTCAGGAAGGTTTGTAAGCAGGTTGAATGTCAGGAACGGAGTGGCACTCTGGGATTATTCAAACATTAAAGGGAAAAGGGTTCCACCAGGAGTTTATGTGCTTGTAGCGGAAGGTAGAGAAAACAGAATGGCTCTGCCTTTGAACTGCAGATTTTAACTGCTGATAATCAGTTAACCATCCCGAGGAGAATCTGTAATTATCTGAGATAAAGAATGCTTTGGAAATCAGCGGTTTAATCAGGCACTTGTGGTTGAGTCC
Source organism: Fibrobacter sp. (assembly GCA_012523595.1). Lineage (NCBI taxonomy): Bacteria > Pseudomonadati > Fibrobacterota > Fibrobacteria > Fibrobacterales > Fibrobacteraceae > Fibrobacter > Fibrobacter sp. The sequence continues at coordinate 2,908 of JAAYIG010000214.1, read as the reverse complement.
TGCTTCATCCGCCAGATTTCCGCATATTTAGTTACCCAGATTCTTGCCGCAGTCTCCTCGTCCACATCTTTTCCCAGGATTTCTGAGAGATACTGGCGATATTTTCGTATCTCTTCAATCTGAATATGGTTGTCCATAATTAAGACCCCGGAAAGTCGCTATATACATTATCGGCTTTTCAAAACAATCTCTAATGAAAAAACCGGACCAATTCTATGAACCTCAATTCCTCAATCAATCATTGGGAATTGTGTTATTTAGTTTTTACTCAATGATGAAAACAGAAATTTCAGAGAACTGTAAAAAACGCACGGACTATTTTTACATTTCAATGTAATCTTCCACCTCTTGCAGATCCGGGAAGCTACAGTGTTTAATATCTTATTTGGTGAAGTGGAACAGCAATGTATTTAATTCCTCAGGTTAAAAAGCTGACTTTTATCAACGGCATTTTTTCAATCGATCCGGGAGATAAGATATATGTTCCGGAGTTATCTGAAGAATATATGCCTGTTATCTTAACAATTAATAAAACGCTTGAGAAGAGGATGTGTTTTATTCTTTCTGCAGAAAGTCCCCCAGATATTTACTGTAAAGGTATTTACTTTTGCAAGGTGGAAGCCGCTGGGCCAGAGGATTACACTCTGAGTGTGAGCAGAGAGAAGATTGAAATCACGGGCAAGGGAGAGGAGGCATTTTTCAGGGCAGTTCAGACACTTTGTCAGATTATTGACCAGTGCGGAAGGGAGATCCCTTGTCTTTACATAGAAGATAGTCCTGATTTCCCATGCCGGGGCTTTTATCATGATATCACCAGGGGAAAGGTCCCCAGGCTTGACACTCTGAAATGGCTTGCAGAGAGGCTCGCTTATTACAAATTCAATCAGATGCAGCTTTATATAGAGCATACTTTTGCATTCAGAAATATTCCTGAATTGTGGAAGGATAAAAGTCCTGTTACTGCAGAGGAGATCAGGGAGCTTGATAGTTTCTGCCGCAGCCTGCACATAGAGCTTGTCCCCTCTCTGTCAACATTTGGACATCTTTACGAACTTCTACGCCTGAAAAGATTCGAGCATCTTAACGAGTTAGATATCAAAGCCTCAGAAATTCCCCATAATCTCTGGGACAGAATGGCTCATTACACAATTGATCCTTCGAATCCGGAAAGCTTTGCGCTGATCGAATCTATGATTACTGAACTGCTTCCGCTGTTCTCATCGAAATACTTTAATATCTGCTGTGATGAGACTTTTGATCTGGGCAAAGGAAAAAACTTCAACAGGGCAGAAAAAATAGGGGTTGGCAGGATCTATGTTGATTTTGTTAAAAAGATCGCGGGAGTTGTGATAAAAAACGGAAAGATACCAATGATGTGGGGAGATATAGTACTTAATCACCCCGATCTTATAGGGGAGCTTCCTCCTGAGATGGTTTTTCTTAACTGGGGATATGACCCGGATATAGATGAAGAAGGGGTAAAACTTTTTGCAGAAAAAGGCCTTACACAGTACTGTTGTCCGGGAGCACGGGGGTGGAGCAGATTTTCCTATGACATTGAAAACGCATCCTTAAACATTCGCCGGATGATCTCCCATGGGTATTCTTTTAATGCCAGAGGGATTCTTCTGACAGACTGGGGTGATTGCGGTCATGTAAACTTCCTTTCCGGCGCGCTCCATGGAGCGATGCTGGCTGCTGCTCTTTCATGGAATCATGAATCCTACAGTGATGATAAAGAGTTTGATCATGCTGCTTCTGTGGTTGAATGGGGCGAGCAATCCAGAACTCTTTACAACCTTCTAAGGGAACTGGGAAGTCTGTATACTTACCATTTCGGCAACATTTACGCCTGGATCATAAACCTGCAGGGGTTATGGAACAGAGAAGAGATGGTCAAAGAAATGGATAGTGTAACTCTGGTGGAGAATTTCCGAAGAGCAGGGGAGATAGCCGATGCAATATCCGGGCTGGATAATTATACTTATGAGAAATACGGGGAGCTTTTCTGGAGTGCACGGGCGGTTCAATGGACACTGGGGCTTCTATGTTTTAAGAAGGTAAAGGAATATGGACAGAAATGTGAACTGCCAATTAGTAAAGAAAACCTGATTAAAACCGGGCGGCTTCTGACTGATGAATTTATTGATCTTTGGATGAAGAGGAATAAGGAGTCGGAATTGAAGGAAGTAGTGAGAATTTTCAATGCTGCATTGGAGAAGGTGGGGAGTTTGGGATAAGGGGGGGGTAGGGCTTTTCAGTTGTTGTGATAGATATTCGGGAGGAATGCAGGTTTTTGAGGTTTACCTCAGGGTGTCTTTACCTCAGAGGTGACTTAAGTACCCAGGGATCATAGTTTCACCTCAGAGATGATTTAACGACTCTGCTTTCGATCACTATTTTTCCTCAGAGGTGACCTAAGGACTTTGCATTTTAATCATTGTTTTACCTCGCAGGTGAATTATCGATTCAGCCTCGCCAGACCTTAAATCCGAGGCATCATCTCACATTTTTCCTCAATTCCGCAAATAGTTCCCAATATCTCTACACTAGGAGCAGCTATTTCCCTGCTCTAATTCATTGATAGGGAAAAAAACTGAAGGCTATTACAATAGAGGAGAATGGGCATTAACCAATGCCGTACTTTACGACTTCAATGGAACAAACGTAGCTTACGTGCAAACCATCTCTTTTAGAAAGTCCAGTTCATTTATTCTGTTGCTCCTGGAGATCATCTTCGAAACCGCTGATCCACTTACTCCCAGATAATTGGCCAGATTGATACAGGAAAAACCAAAGTGGCTGACTCCAACCAGTGCAAAGATCTCTCTGGCAGTGGAGATCTCATTAATTCGGCCGCTGTGATCAATCAGTTCTTCTCTTTTCCTGTTTATGCAGGCACCAACCC
>JAAYIG010000213.1 GCA_012523595.1 Fibrobacter sp. | reverse complement strand
GACTGTTGGAGATGTAGATATTCCTGCGCAAATTCCTGAACAATTTCGTATGGTATAAATATGGGCAGAAACACAATAAATACAACGAATTCAAGCCAATTTCATATTGGGAGTTCCGGATATAGCCCATTTTTTCACTCATAGTTTTCGTCCTCTTGCAAACATCTATTTGATAACTAACATGTGTCTGCTTAGAAAAGAGTGCTCTCACTAATATAATCTGTTTCTGTTCAGACTATCCATAATTTTGTATAATTAACCGCCCCTTCATACTTACATGGTAAACGCACTTTAAAACACTTATTGTAGTCCTCCTGTTCTATATATTTTCCGGCTTGATTCAAGTATCCTGAACAAGACATCCAATAATGTATTATATATAATGATAAGAAACTGATACTAATCAGGGAACACATCAGGAAGACTGAAAAAGTGGTTGATTTCATTAAATACTTGAGTTTCACTGCATTATGACCCCGTAAATACCAGCACAATTTATATGGCGAACACAAAGAAATTGAAGAAACAAACAGAAAGGGATGTAAAAAAATGAAGCCGCGTTACCGGTTTTTCCTATACACATTCATAACACTGTTTTTTCCTCTGCAGATTTATTCTGCTGTCAGTATGCCCAATGCTTTTTCCAACTCCATGGTTCTCCAGAGAGATATGAAAGTCAAGATCTGGGGTTCCGCTTCAAATGGAGAACAGGTAAGTGTAAGCATCAATGGACAGACAAAAAGCACAACAGCACAGAATGGATCCTGGTCAGTTTTACTTGACCCCATGTCTGCTGGAGGGCCTTATACCATGACTGTGAAAGGCACAAACACTGTCACAATTACAGATGTATATATTGGTGAAGTGTGGCAGTGCGCCGGGCAGTCCAACATGGATACACGTGTAAGTTATTATCCTCATTACAGTTCAATAATGAACAGTACAAATCTGCCGAAACTCCGTTTTTTAACAATTCGTCAGGCCGGCGGAGTCACCAACAATGTCTGGGAAACCTGCACTACACCCGCAAAAGTCGGTAAACTTTCCTGTCTGGGATTCTTTTTCGGGAAAGAATTGCTGGAAGCACTTGACAACGTGGCAATCGGCCTGATAGTGACTGCGGTTGGCGGTACCTCAATAGCCAGTTGGCTTGACCCGGCTACTGTAGCGAGTGACCCGAATATAAAAACCATAGATAACTCAGCCGGATCGATGTACAACTCCTGGGTCAAGCCGGTGGAGGGATATACTATACGGGGGACTGCATGGATGCAGGGAGAACAGGATAGATCCTCCGGCCTTGCAAACTATTATCAGGACAGACTGCCTCAGCTTATTAACGGATGGAGAAAAGTATGGGGAGTTGGTGATTTTCCTTTCCTTATTTGCCAATTAGCAAATTACGGAACAGTTCAGACCAGCCCGAATGAGTCAGCTACTTCCGCTGTAATCCGTGAAGCACAGCGGCTGGGCCTCTCAGTGCCAAATACAGATCTGGTCGTTTATATCGATATTGGCGACAGTCTCCATTTTGGAAATAAACAGGAAGCAGGAAGACGGCTGGCACTTCCTGCCAGAGCTAAAGTTTACGGTGAATCGAACCTGGTTTATTCAGGACCGCTGTTTATCGAAAAGTTTATCGACGGGTCAAAAATCCACTGCCGCTTTATACATACCGGAGGAGGATTACAGGCGAAATCAGGAGAGTTAAAAGGATTTGCTATTGCCGGCTCTGATAAGAATTTTGTATGGGCAAATGCTGTGATACATAATGATACAGTAACAGTTTCCAGTCCATCAGTACCCAACCCTGTTCATGTGCGTTACGCCTACGCAGGAAATCCCATCGGCAATCTGATAAACAAGGAGGGATTACCGGCTTCTCCTTTTACCACCGAAGGCAAACAACTGTCAATTACCAGATACACACTGGCAACTTCAGTATCTTCCGGTGAGGGAACCATTTCTCCATCAGGAGGAATCTATTTGCCCGAAGATACAGTTACACTGTCCGCAAATGCTGCAACCGGGTATATCTTTGACCACTGGACAGGAGATCTTTCCGGGAGCAGCAATCCTGTTAAGTTAGTTATGGATGCGAACAAAACTGTATCTGCGGTTTTCGTTGCTGATAACAAAACTTATTTCAGCATAAATACGCATATTTCAGGATTGGGAAGAATCGATCAAGTACCGTCAGGAACAAGAGTCGCAGAAGGTTCTCAAGTCAGTTTTAAAGCTACTGCTTCCAAGGGATGGAAATTTGCGGGCTGGAGCGGGGACTACACCGGAACAGGTGAAGAATACATCATCTCCTCTCTGAATAAGAATATCGATCTCACCGCACTTTTTATCCCTGAGAATCTCTTCCTTTACGAGGCTGAGGACGCAATAATTACCGATGGTGTAGCTGAATCGGTTAATGCCGGATTTTCCGGTACCGGTTATGCCAATGTCGACAACAAAATCGGCTCATCCATAGAGATTCCAGTCTATGTGGAACATGCAGGCCAGAGAACTATCACTATTACATTTGCCAACGGTTCAACTGCCGCAAGAAGCTTTACTATCCATGTAAATAGAGAAGAAGTAATTGCTTCCCAGGTATTTGAAGTAACAGGCGCCTGGACAACATGGAATAAGAAGGAAATTACCCTTACCCTCGTACAGGGAGTAAACACAATAAAATTCACTTCAAATGCTGCCGATGGCGGACCAAACATTGATAAAATTGAAATTGATAATCAGACCTCGATTTCAAAAGGTTACTTATCCGAGAAAGCGAGTTTCAAGATCAGATCAGGTAAACTGGAAATTACATGTCTAAGACCGACAGTTCCAGTCAGGGTAGATCTTTACAATATAAGCGGCCGGAAAATCTCCTGCTGGAATATCAGATCAGATAACAATTCCAGAGTATCGCTTCCACTTGGAAATCTCCGTAACGGCAATTACATAGTACATATAACTATGGAGAACTCTACAAATGTTCAGAGGCTCATGTTTGTACAGTAACATAACAAAAGAAGATCAGCCTTGTATCTGAATTACCTGTTCTTCTTAACAGATATTTTAAATACAATTAAGAAATCAATTCTATTTCCTATGCTGAGATCGATCAAATCATATAATCAGGAAAATCAACCATGAAATCTGTAAATCAAAGTTCTAATCAATTCAAGGTAGCGGGACTTAAGAGACTGACACTCATTATAATTATGGCAGCCATTTCCATTATGGTCTGGGCTCAGACAAGTCTTAAAATCACTATTATCGGCGATTCCACGGTCTGTAACTACGCGTCATCCAAATACCCTCAGGCCGGCTGGGGACAGGTAATCGGACAATTCTTCAAAACCGGGACTGTGACAATCAACAATAAAGCTATTGGAGGGCGCAGCACCAGGAGTTTTTACCAGGAGGGGCGCTGGGCAGAGATTGTATCTACTTTACAAAGTGGTGAGTATGTATTCATACAGTTCGGACATAATGACCGGGATTATTCAAAGGCAGAAAGATACACTGATACCACACAGTACAAGGAGTACCTGCGCAAATACGTTCAAGAGTCCCGCGCAAAGGGTGCAATTCCTGTACTGATAAGTCCTATGAACATGAATGCATGGAATGGAAATAATGTACGTGAAGTATTCCGTGAAGGGGCAAATAACTACCGTGGTGCGATGATTAATGTGGCAAATGAACTTAATGTCCCCTTTATTGACCTGGAGAAAAAATCAGTTGAACTTCAGAAACGGCTTGGTGCGACCTACTGCGCAAAATTTATCTATCTGGGCCTCGATGCAGGAGAATATCCCAATTTTCCCGATGGATCATCAGATGGTACGCACTTTCAGGAGATGGGTGCAAATTTCATGGCTAAATTTGTCTGCAGCGGGATATCTGAGCTTCAATCCAATCCCGATATGGCCAGACTGGCCGCGCTTCTAAAGCCGTTATATAAAATAAACGTACTGTCCAACAAGGCAAACACCGGAATGATTACTGAAAGCGGCACCACTTTTCCGGAAGGTGTATCCATTACTGTAAAGGTAAAGCCTAATTCCGGGGAAAAATTCCTGGGATGGGCTGATCAATCGGGGAAAACCGTTACAACCGAGACCAGATATACTTTCCAGATGAGTAACAGTGAAATCAGCTATACTGCACTGTTTCAAGGTGGTACACAGATGTATTCCCTCAGCACATCTGTTACTTCCGGTGAAGGAACAATCTCTCCTGCAAACGGGGCATTCGCTTCCGGGGCAAATGTAACTCTGACAGCAACTCCAAAAGAGGGCTTTATTTTCGACCACTGGGGCGGAGACCTTTCAGGTAACAGTAACCCTGCTGTACTGACCATGAATTCCAATAAAACGGTTTCAGCATTTTTCATTGCTGATAACAAAACCTACTATAACATAAGCACTGCAGTATCAGGTCTGGGAAGTATCACTCAGGTACCCTCAGGAGAAAAAGCGGTGGAAGGCTCACAGGTTGTTTTCACGGCATCCGCGGGCAAGGGATGGAAATTTGCAGGATGGAACGGAGATTATACCGGAACCGATGCAGCGTATACTATCTCCACACTGAATAAAAATGTCAACCTGACTGCGCAATTTATCCCTGAGAACCCCTACCTTTACGAGGCTGAAGATGCGTACATATACCGTGGTGTCGCGGAATCTGTTAACGCCGGGTTTTCCGGTACAGGCTATGCCAATGTTGATAACCAAACAGGATCATCCATTACTATCCCGGTCTACACTGAGAGCGCCGGACTTAAAACTATCACAATTACCTTCGCTAACGGCACTACCTCTACCAGAAGTTTTTCTATCAGTTTGAATGGAGAGGAAATAATTCCCTCCCAGACATTTGAAAGTACCGGAGCATGGACAACATGGAAACAGAAAGAGATCTCTCTTACCTTGAAGCAGGGTGTAAACGAAATAACTTTCACCTCAAATGCTGCCGATGGAGGTCCTAATATCGACAAGCTTGAGATCAGTTTCCAGACTTCTGTGTCCGCACTGAGTAAAACTTCATTCAAACCGGCAGTACGGTTCTCATCCGGTAAACTGGAAATTACATCACTCAGGCCGGGGATACCAGTCAAGGTGGGAATCTTTGATCTCCATGGCAGGCAGATTCTCAGCCGGACAATTAACACATCTGTGAATTCCAGAACAGTCTTTCCGGTTAATAATTTCGCACATGGTAATTATATGATACAGATTACAACAGGAGAAAACATACTGGTTTCAAAAACTTGTATTCTTGTTTATTAAATAAGAAGGGACGATTGATCTGTAAGGATAAATTAACACACAATCGTGTTTTAATTTATCCGGTTTCTTAAGGACTTTGGGAGATTCTCTTCTTCACAAATACCCAGACTTTCAGACCGGGTTGATAAATCCTGTTTTTCAGGGACATACATCCATACCTCAGTATTTAAGGTTTTAAACATATCCATTGCATCGACATCGGTTTATAAGCAATATTATATCTGCTTTCTGATATCCTAATCCAATCGCTTTGAATCAAGTTTTATGGTGTGCATCAATTTTCTGGAATGGAGAAACCATGAGACACTTTTATAATGCAATTCCGTTATTACTTCTGTTTGTTTCATGTCTTAACCTGTCTGAGGAGTATGGGACACGAACTGTTACCGTATTTTCCACCCAGGGAGGTGAGATAACCCCAACAATGAAAGTATTCAAGGGCGGTCAAACCTTCTTTTTCAATCCCGACAAAGATTATGTAGTCTATGACATCAGAGTAAACGGAGTATCTTACGGCGCTGTGAGATCTGTCTGGTTTGATCCTCTTCATGTGGATGAGACCTCAAAGGACACGATTGTCGCTCTATTCATGCCTGCTCCGGTTGCACACTGGTCTTTTGATTCTTCAAAACAAAACACTTTCTATGATGTAAGTGGAAACGGACACAATGCTGTCGATTCGAACAAAGCAAATCTTCAACTTGTAAATGGAGTAAAAGGCAAAGCTATTCACATGTCAGGGGATCAATTCCGGATCAAGGTTCCCGGAACAAAAGATAAGTTCGATTCTCCCACATTCAGTGTAGCTCTCTGGTTCAGATCCGATTCCTCGTTCCTGGCTTCAGCCAATTGGAAAAACCTGAAAAAGATTTTCCACTACTGTTCCGGCCATAATGGATTAATGTTAGGTGTCAATTGGGATGGTTTATTTGCATTTGCGGTAGACGGGCCTGAGAGCCAGGATGAGTGGCTTTATAGTAAAAGTATTCTGGAAAAGGAAATATGGTATTATTGTGTAGTAACCTACAATTACCAGGATGTAAATATCTATATCAACGGCAAAAAAGAGAATGGCAAAACAATGAGGAAATACACATCGAGTGAAGTAGATCTGGGCATTGGTAACACAGCTTACGGTGAAGATATGGGCCGGTTTAACGGATATATGGACGAGATCAGGCTGTTTGACACAGTATTGGATTCTGCGTTTATTGCTGCAGAGTATGAGTACCTGATACCTGAAGATTAAACTCTGCCCGTTTTAAAAGATTCCTGCAGGTATACTGCGTTAAATCAAATCATTGAAAAAAGCAAAAGAACGACTCATTGATGGGCTAAGTCAGAAAAAGACTTAGCCTTGAGTGTTTTCCTCTCTTTACGGGTTTTCTCCCTTTCCTCTTTTTTTAACTGGTATCGTAGTATAAAACTGAAATATTTCAGAGTGCGAAGCTGTTCAGCTATTGATGATATAATGTGCCTGTTCAAAGGTTATATCGATGAGCTCAGGCTGTTTGATACTGTACTGGATTCCGCGTTTATAGCTGCAGAATATGAGTGTATGAAACCAGAAGAACGATAGTTTCTCCTTACAGGAAAGAATATCAAATGTCCTTTCCGGAACCGATATTGACATCTTCCTGCGATACCGGTTCCGATCCCGATACAGAAAACCCGTTTCCATACACAAGAACCGGTTATACTTTTCGGCTTTTGATGTATAACTCACGATTTATCAATCAGTTACCCCGCTTACTGTATACATCATGTATACAAATTGTGCTTAGACCATGTCACATTTCTCTGTTTGTGAATAAGAAATGTTGTATTATATAAACATGCGGCCAATATTCCAATATATCGATTACCGGAAATATCTTGAATCATACTACAAGGAACAGAAAGAGAAAAACCGCTTCTTCTCTTATCGTTATTTTGCACAGAGAGCCGGTATAAACTCACCCTCTTTTCTAAAATGGATTATCGACGGGAAAAGGAATCTTACTCGTCCAGTGATAGAGAAATTCATCACCGCAATTAAACTTAATCCCAAGGAGGCAACTTACTTCCGCAATCTTGTCCTGTTCAATCAGGCAAAAACTTCTGAGGAAAAACAGGAACACTATGCAGTGCTTCGCTCCCTGTCAGCAAATGTAAAAGAGTCGATCCTTGCCGCAGACCAGTTTGATTATTTCTCGAAATGGTATGTGCCGGTAATCAGGGAGCTGATTACCCTGTATGATTTTCAGGATGATTTCAAGAAAATCGCTTCGATGGTAAAGCCGGCTATTCTTCCCTCAGAGGCTAAAGCAGCAGTAAAGCTTCTTCTGAAACTCAAGATGATAAGAAAACTTGATGACGGCACTTACAAACAGAGAGATTCGGTTCTGGTTGCGGACAGCAATGTCATTTCACTAGCCTTGCAGACTTTTGCCCTGTCTATGATCGATCATTCCAAGAGTGCTCTGAAAGATAAGAACTGTAAAGAAAGACATATATCCAGCATGACCCTGGGCATCTCATCTGCATCATACTCCCTGTTGGCTGCGGAATTAGAGGCATTTAAAGACAGGGTTAAAGCAATCGCAAGCAGGGATGAGAACAGTAATGTTGTTTACCAGATGAACCTTGCGCTGTTTCCGGTCAGTGAAAGCATCGATTCACCTGAAGAGATGAAAGGCACGGCTGATTTATGAGAAAGTACCTGATTTTTGTACTGGCATCGATCAGTCTGTTCCGTTGCGGACCATCACCGCTTTCCGGGGGTGTATCTGATACAGGAAATATCCGCGTTTCTGCAGTGATGTATAATCAGGATGGCAGTTTTGCCGCAGGCGTTCCGGTTACCTTATGTCCCTCAGATTATCTTGAGCTACCGGATGAAAATCAGCATAATAATGAAAAGAGAGTAACAGTGACCAATGATTCAGGATATTTCTGCATCGATTCTATGGAACCCGGCACCTACTCCATCGAGATAAATGACAGAAAGTCCTCAGCATTTCTTTTCCGGATAAATCTTGATTTATCCGACACTACAGCCGACACTTTACTCTCCGACACCCTGCGCCCTTACGCATCAGTAAAGGGTCAGATTACAGGAGTAAACAATTCTGCGCCACTCCATTGCAGTATTTATGGCTTGGAAAGGACTGTAAAAGTGGATACATCGGGAGTCTTTGAGTTCAAGGATCTTCCGGAGGGTGATTACGTCTTTGTAATCACGTCTGAAGACACCCTGTTTAATGCACTGGTTATCGATGATATAACAGCTATTGCAGGAGAGCTCATCGAGCTGCCTTTTGTCTCCTGGACAAATTCCAGAAAGCTTATTCTCAATACAAGTCCCTCCGGTGCAGATGTTGCGGGAACTGTAGCAGAATTCCCGGTTCTGGTACGTCTGAACAGTTCCAATTTCGATTTCTCATCAGCAGCTTCCGACGGCTCAGATCTTAGATTTACAAAATCAAACGGCAGACAGCTTCCGCACGAGATCGAATACTGGAATTCTTCATCGGGTCTTGCGAATATCTGGGTAAAGGTCGATACGATAAAGGGCAATGACAGCACACAGTACATTCTGATGTTCTGGGGAAAAAACGGTGTTCCTGAAGTATCATCCAGTACAACGGTGTTCGATACAACCGATGGCTTCCAGGGTGTGTGGCATCTATCTGATCTGGCCGAGGAAAAAGCTGTGGATGCCACAGTCAATCATCATGACGGAGTAGTATCATCTGTTAAATCAACCGCTGCTGTGATAGGCCAGGGTGGTGAACTTGATACTCCGATCAGCTATATAACATTTCAAGGAACGGCTGACGGGAAGCTTAATTTCCCTGAGAATAGCAGCTATACAGTATCAGCCTGGGTTTTCGCATTGGATTCCTCAAGCGGCTTTATAGTAGGAAAAGGTAATTATCAGTATCACCTCAGGATTAAGGAGGGCCATTGGCTTTTCGCCCAGTACACAAATCAACCTTCCCCATCCTGGGAATCGACCACCTGTCCAATTGATATCATGACCTGGCATCATGTAACCGGTGTAAGGGAGGGAGAGCGCCAGTATCTTTATATTGATGGAATCTGTGTTGATTCTACAATAGAACTGGTAACAGGTGATTCATCAAGGATGACCGATTTTGATGTTGAGATTGGACGCAGAAACGATCCGTTACGTGAAGATTCACAGCCTTTCAGAGGTATGATTGACGAGGTCCGCCTCAGCAGCATCGCACGAAGTTCCCACTGGATCAGATTGTGTTATATGAATCAGAAGAATGAAGGAAAGTTGGTCAGGATTGTTGAACGATAGCAGGTTAGATTTTTTACAATTTTTTCTTCTGTTTATCTACAGGTAAGCATCACAAATAATCAGCAATAAAGTGCCGGGAATAGTCATTTCAATCCACTCTTTCAACACGGTTAATAGTAGTTCGATCGAGAATTGTTACTGTTTTCTCATTTGTTTAATAATGAGACATTTTACATTCTGTCACAACATATATTCAAGCACATGCGACAGAAACACCACAGTTGGTTTGTTCGCATTTTTAGTTACCCTGTAGTTGTTGAAGATCTCCTTAGATCTTTTGTACATGATGATTTTGTAAAAAAGCTGGATTTTAAAACGCTAAAGAAACTGGACCCAAATTTTTTCCCTTCCTCAAGAAGTTCACGTCATGCCGATTTAATCTACGAGATTAGCTTTAATGATCAGCCCACATATATCTATCTTTTTATCGAATTTCAGTCTACGGTAGACAGGTTCATGGCTTTGCGGATGGCCAGGTACATGTTTGAGTTCTACGATGAACTACGCAGAAAAAAAGATCTGAAGCTTTTTAATCCGTCGTTTTCAGTTCTTATATATAACGGAGAGCCTGCCTGGCACGTTCCGGAAAGATTCAGTGACCTTTTGTATAAATCCTCAGTGCCCAAAGAGTACATTCCGGAGTTTAAGTATTTTAAAATTGCAATAAAATGAGATTCCCAGACGTGATCTAGTCAGGCTGCGTAATACGGTATCAGCAGTTTTCTACATTGAAAACCACAATCCAATTGAGCTAAGCAAAAACTGGGATGAACTGGTTGGTATTTTGAAGGAGGTGATAGATAGAACCTGGGGAATAGAATCGTACAAGAAATAATAAACCGGATTTTTCAGATATATAAAATACCTGAAGATTCAAAATTAATTACAGATATTGATAGTTTAGGGGAGGTTAAAAATATGCTCGAAACGAAAGCAAAAGAGTGGGAAAAAGAAGTGTTAGAAAAGGGTATCGAAAAAGGAATTAATAAAGGAATTAATAGAGGAATTGAGCAAGTCGCTTTAAACATGATTAAGCATGGCGAATCGGACAAAAAAATCACCCTTTATACAGGTTTATCAATAGAGCAGATTACAGAAATTCGCAAAAAATCAAATGAAAAAACCGGTAAATAAAAAGATGAAAAGCCCCTAAAAAGAAAGGTCCATCATATCCCCCACCCCCAAGTTCACAGCATGCCGGTGTTTTAACAATGCCCATAGAAAGCAGGGTTTTTGTATCCTCTGCTTGAAGAAAGGCAGTCTTCTACAATATCAACCAGAAAATTCCGTTTAAAGCAAATCGAGCCCTTTATTCTAACCTGTAAATAACACCTGTACAAAACAAAAACAGTCCACCCCTGGTTCCATCTTTCTTCCACAACAAAAGTTTACCATTGATAACGACGTCAATATATATTATAGTTTGGAATAATTCTTTGTCAATGTACCTCAAATCAGTCTAACGAATTTCCTTGGAGAAAAGATGAGATTATCTACTCTGCTTGTCTTTATCGCATCTTTTATCATTGCCCTGTTAGCATATTGCAGTACGAATACCGGCCAGACTCCTACCGGACCCGGTAATATGACAGATAAGGGAAGCGAAGTTTCCCTCGATAAGAAAAGCAGGGCAGCCAAAGCAGTTACTATAGAAGGAGCTGCAGGTGAAATTCTTACTATTGACAGCGCAACGGTTATTCTCAGGCAGAATAAAGAGGGAATCTGGGAGTCTCTTCCATCAGGAGCCAAACTCACTATTGCACTGACCAGCACAAGTGGACAAGCAACACTTCCTTCCGGAGCAACCAGGATAGCATCTTTTACCATTACTGCTTCAATAAACGGAGAAAATGCCGAACTGATGTTCATTTCCGGCTCGACATCACCTTCTTCACCAATGCCTAACACCGGAGCAAGCGTAAAGATCAATCTTTCAGAGATGAATATAGACCCGGGTACTGAACTCAGATTTTATAAGGTTTCAAACACAGACACTCTGAAATATGTAAGTTCATGGATTGTCGATGTACCATCGATTACACTATCTAAAAAGATATCTGGTGCCGGTTCACAGGATGCATACCTTCAGCCGGGTGGTACAGGAGAATATGAGTTTTTCTACGATCCCATCCTTAATTCCACATCTGCCACAATGCCAACATCCGGAGTCTATTGGAACACATATTCCAATATACCTGATACAAGCTATAATATAGGTGAAGTAGTATTTGACGGGCCATATTTTGCAGGTTATATCCACCTCACAGAGCCCAGTACCGCTGAGATTCTGGCTCAGGGATCGTTTGCCCCTGATGTCAATTGTATAACCTACAAGAGCCAACATGATGGAGTTCAATACTGGATGGAAAGGGTCCAGGAGAAAAATGGAAGCACATCTTCGATAAAGATCGCCAGTACCGCGGCCAACATTCCCTGGCTGACACTACACATGCATTCGGTCAAATCAGGCAGATGCTATTACAGTGTTTACAATCTCAGACCCGATGGGGGTGTTCAT
>JAAYIG010000212.1 GCA_012523595.1 Fibrobacter sp. | reverse complement strand
TAACCCCGGGAAAATCATTCTTCCGGGAAGCAAAGTTTCGTCAGCCATCGGCTATACGCTTAAGCACTGGGAGCAACTGACAAGATTTCTTGATGACGGCAGACTGCCGGGGACAACAATCTTGTGGAGAACAGCATCCGCCCTGTTGCATTGGGTAGAAAGAACTGGCTCTTTGCCGGTTCACCTGAAGGGGCAAAGAGAATGGCAATTATTTACTCCCTTGTTGCAACATGTAAACTTAATGGAATTAACCCCTATGATTATTTTCACGATATTTTGCCGAAGGTAGCATCTTACCCTGCAAATAAAATCTCAGACTTGATTCCGACACACTGGAAAGAAAACAAAACTACTGTAATGGGTTAACAGAACGGATACACCATATTATTGATAAGCCATACAATTACGGACTGACTGTCTTTGAAGGGAAAATCGCTGCATTTTTTTACGGGTCTTATATCTGGCAATCTAAAGTCAGTCTTGATGAACGGGAGTGGACTTATATCTGTGTAACATGTAATGGTGATACTATCAGGCTGTATATAAATGGTTTACCGGCTGATTCTGCAAAGTACAGTAAAGGAACAAAGAATAATTCGTATGATCTGGGTATTGGCAATAGCCCTTTAGCAACCCACAATGTGCCTTTTTGTGGGAAAATCGATATGGTGAGAATCTACTGACATTAAAACAGCAAAAGAGATTTCCCGGATGTGGAGTTTAAGATTGTAGCAAAAACATCAGAAAGTTATCAGTTGAATTACTCCGATATCCCCACAATCTGATGCCGTCTTGCCTCTCTTATTTCTCTCCCCTCTTTTTTCCCGGGTGGTCTGCTTCTTTTCCTTATATAATTCACGTACACGTAACTTCCCCCGTAAAGAACAAAAATGATGATCGTGATATTTACGGGCGAATGCAGAAGCCGGTAGTAATTGAAGTACCGTTCGAGTATAAAAGCTATGCTTGAGACCAGAGGAATATGAATAAGGTAGGGGTAAAATGAACTTCTTCCGGTGTTTCTTACAAAAGAGATGGAGAGTGTCCTGGATATAAATCCCAGTTCAGATGTCAGCAAAAACAGAATGAGACAGAAGATCGGGGTCAGGAAGAGATGATAAGTCATAAATGTAAGGAATTTGTTGTCTGGTGATTTCAGGGATAATAGATTGTAAATAGCGAATGCAGAAGCTATTAATAGAATGTCAACCAATATGCCAGTGTAAAAGGGATACTTTTTCTGTTCGCTTAACTGAAGAAGACGGGCAAGAAACATCCCTGCGACAAACTCAAACAGCCTTACCGGCGCAAATATGTGAAAGAACATATACCATTTCGGATCTGCTTCTATAACACGGTAGAGAAGAGTCCATAAAAAAACAGGAATAAAACAGAGGAAAATGGAAAGTATGGTAACTCTCTTTGTTTTCAGCTTTCCGGTTATTATAAGCAGAGGTTTAAATAAAAGGTAACAGAGGAAAAACGCCGAAAGTGCCCATGATGGGGTATTAAGGTTATAGCTGAAAAACGGGAACAGAGACCAGAGGAGAGAAAGGTGCATGAAACCTGAAAATGCGAATTTGCCAAAATCAATTGATTCAGCCGGTAGTTTGACCAGCATGAGGATCATCATGGCTATTGTGGTGATAAAATGCAACGGATAAAGCTCAGAGAATCTCTTCCGTAAAAATGGTAATGTTTTAAATTCTGCGGCTTTGGGAAGAAACTTGGTGGCGAAAATGAAACCGCCAAGAATAAAAAAGATGCTGGCGTGAAAGGCTGGGCCTTTTAGAATTCTGAAAAGCCAGGCTGGAGAGCCGCCAAGGTCATTCAGCCCTCCCATGTTTTCGAAATGAAAGAGGACAATGTTAAGTGACGCAATCAGCCGCAGTCCATCGACGGAGAGGAAGTAACGGCTGGAAGATGATGTAGTTGACTGATTTTTCATGCCTGAGGAAATCTTAAAAAATAAAAATCAGAATGTAAAATCCTTTTCGGAAGGAAGGTTCAATTCCTTTGAAGTAGTAAATTTATATTCATGACCGCTGCTCCGTACAACAATATTTTTCCCTTCTCCCTCAATCTGGAAGCGGTCTTCGGGGCTGCGGTTTTTGATCAGGTTGATAAGACAGATTGCTTTTTCCAGTCCGTCTCCTCTCTGAAAATTCCAGACCTCATCCGGCTGTGCCATCCTTGTCTTTCCGCTGTATATGGAATCGTTTCTCATCGATATAAGTGCAGAATAAGCCTGATCCACCTCCATCCCGCTCATCCCTTTCAGACTGACAGGGTTGCGTTCCAGAGCAGCTTTTAGAAATGGTTTCCAGGCGCTGCGGCTGATATCCCGGAAAGCATAGAAAGCAAGATCCGCAGATGCATTTTCTTTTCTAAGGGATTCAAGTTTCTCTATTACCTCCTCTGCAGATTCAGGATTTCCCAGATCTATCGGTTTTTCCGGCATCCATTCTTTATCGGTATTGGGCAGTTGAGGAACGGTTTTGCAGAACTTTTTGAGATCGTGTACTATTTCATCAACATTAAAGCAACTGTGCCGTAAACAGGCTCTGAGTTTTTCGACTGTTTCCGTCTCATCGAAAATAACCCTGTTTTCCTTGAAGAATAATTCCATCTCACTCATCAGGATTCGTTCTGGCAGGGGTTCCGTATAAAACTCATCCTCCTCGATCTCATGCAGTAGTGATTTCTGGGTTGAATTACCTACTCTGGACTTGCTTGAATGCTCGTAATGGTAAACTTTCTCTGCTTCTATATAACGGGGTTTACCACAGCATTGATGGGAGATCTGGAAACAGCGCTGGTATTTACTGTGTTGTCTGAGGAAATTCGACAGTATCTCGTATGTAACTTCGGTTTGAAGGAATTTGCTTAATTTGTGAGCAAAATTGTTGTAACTGCGGGGCTGAATCGTTGCTTTATCATAGAGTACGTGAATATAGCCGGTCTGGTGGGCTACGATGGTGACCCGCTCGTTTTCCAGGGCACGTCTGGCTTTGGCGGAGAGTTCTGTACCATTAAACCACATGGTCTTAGTCACTATCCGCCTGTTATTTGTAATTATTCCATCACCGATATTCAGGAAATTTTGAGAGTGCAGCGGTGTAGCCATCATGAAGATATTTTCCAGAGGGATTTTTGCTACCACAAACGATGCTGCAGCGTAAAGTGCAGCCAGTGACACACACTCTCCTGCTCCGGTCGAATATCCCTCCTTGTACCTGAATGCCTCCATTGCCTCAAGTGTTTCTGTCTTCCAGTAGGGTATTACATCCGAATTGTATTTATCGAGTCCGAAGTGTTTCCTGATATCTATATCGAAGTAATATTTGTCACCTTCGTAACCGAAAAGTGCGTTGCTTCTTGCAAGCACGCTTTCATCTATCATTCCTGAGAAGCGAGCCAGTTCTCTGCCTTTTGTTGTAAGGCCCCAGGTGTCCAGATCGAGATTAAACCAGAAATGATCGATAATGTATTGTTTGAGCCTCTGGATTCGTCTCTGAGGCGGCTTCTTTGATTCTCCGGTAAACCAGGGATCCGAAAGCCAGGCCCATAAATCAGGGGACATGGTATTGGCCAGAAACAGAGAATACATCAACTCCGGAAAAATGAAGACCTCCATATCCGACAGGGTTATTGCTGAAGAATATTTTTCCAGGGAACGTGGATCATTCTCATTGAACATTTTGCTGCTCCGGTTTGGGGTTGGCATCGGAATCGGTATCGACTCCTGCCTTGATAGACTAAAGGACTACCTTGGTTTAAATAATTTCTGGTTTTTGAATATAAATGCTTCAATACCGGTGCCGGTTAAGAACCATAAAAATCTTCTCCTATTGATGAAATCAAGGTAATCATTTCCTGATACTCGGTGATACTTCTAACCTGGCAGGAACAAATTTGGATTAGTCTTTTTCCTGAATATAATTTAGAAATCTACTTCAAAACCTGCTCCCCGGTGCCATGGAAAACAACTATGTGGCAGGGAGGCAATCTGGAAAGGTTTTTGTACCATTCCAAAACTCTCACAGTCAAGTTTCCGGAACAGCTAATCTAGGAAGAGGCATATTAGCCATGAGAACAATAGGTGTCTGTTTTGGGTCTACCACTGTCCAGTGTGTAGAAGTTGTTGTCGAGAAAAACGTCAAACATATCGGAAAGATCATAAGAATTCCTCACGAAGGCAATCCGCAGCAGATTTTCAAGAATCTGCTTTCCGGTCTGGATATCCACAATATCAGCGGGATAGCAGTTACCGGCCGGGCTTTCCGTAAAAATGTGAGGCTATCGAGTATCTCCGAGCCGGAGGCACTGGAGTTTGCTCTGAAAGAGGAGTATAGTGACGGGGCTTTTCCTGATCTTGTGATCAGTTCCGGGGGGGAAACCCAACTGGTTTACTCTATCAATAGAAATGGCGGGATAGTCTCGGTGCACTCAGGCAACAAGTGTGCATCAGGGACAGGAGAGTTTTTCCTTCAGCAGATCCGCAGGATGGGGCTTGAGCTCGATGAAGCGGTTGAGCTGGCCTCCAGGGGAACTCCTCATAAGATTGCCGGAAGATGCAGTGTATTCTGTAAAAGCGACTGTACTCATGCTCTTAACAAAGGAGAGCCAAAGGAGAATGTCGCTGCCGGGCTCTGCACGATGATGGCAGATAAGATTTCTGATCTGGTAAAAGATATACAATACGAGAAAGCTGCGCTTATCGGCGGGGGATCTCTCAACGGGGCAATGGTTAAAGAACTGAAATCACGTTTCGGCAAACTTGAGATTCCAAGAATAGCCGAGTGTTTTGAAGCGTATGGGGCAGCGCTCTGGGCTCTGGAGAACAAATGCATTCCGGTAGAGAGCATCGATGGATTGTTTACCGGCTGTGCAAATTCATTCGGATCTCATCCCCCTCTGAAAAGCGCGCTTGGTCTGGTGGAATTCAAGGAGGCCAACAGGGGAACTGCCTCAGAAGGTGATAAATGTATTCTGGGTCTTGATGTCGGATCAACGACTACAAAAGCTGTAATCTTACGTCAATCTGACAACAGTATCCTTTCTTCTGTTTACCTTCGTACAAACGGAGACCCGGTAGGGGCCGCCAGAAACTGCTACAGATCCATGAAGACCCAACTGGGTGGTGTTGAAATAGACATAGTGGCCCTTGGTGTCACCGGATCGGGACGTCAGATAGCTGCGCTTCATGCACTCACCGATAATGTAATAAATGAAATCATCGCTCATGCTGCCGCGGCATCGTATTTCGACAAGGAAGTTGACACGATATTTGAGATAGGGGGGCAGGATGCCAAATACACTTACCTGACCGGAGGTGTTCCGTCGGACTATGCGATGAATGAGGCGTGCAGTGCCGGAACCGGCTCCTTTCTGGAGGAATCGGCGCGTGAGTCACTGAATGTACTTACAGAAGATATTGCTGAGGGCGCCTTGCGGGGAGAGAATCCTCCCAACTTTACAGATCAGTGCTCTGCCTTCATTTCGAGTGATATCAAGATCGCAGGTCAGGAGGGGATCAGCAAAGATGACATCTTGGCCGGGCTCGTTTATTCTATCTGTCTGAATTATCTTAACCGGGTGAGAGGTTCACGTCCGGTTGGTAAAAAGATTTTCATGCAGGGAGGAGTCTGTTACAATAAGGCTGTTCCGGTTGCGATGGCCTCATTGATGCAGCATCACATAATTGTTCCTCCTGATCCGGGTCTGATGGGGGCGTTTGGTGTGGCGCTGGAGGTGAAGAAAAGGATTGAACTGGGTATCAGCAGTGAAGGACATTTTGATCTGGATGAACTGATAAACAGAGAGGCAGCCAGGGAAGACAGCTTTGTCTGTTCGGGCGGCAGGGAGAAATGTGACCGCAAATGCGAGATTTCACGAATAAGAGTAGGGGATAAAGTTTATCCATTCGGTGGAATCTGCAACAAATATTACAACCTGCGGCTCAACCGGCATATCGATTCAGGTAAATATGACCTGGTGGCACTGCGGCAGAAGCTTCTATTTGAGAAATACGGGGTTAAGCAGGGAGATTTCCAGCCCGATCAGGATAAACCTGCACGTACTGTCGGGATTCTGAGATCATTTCTCACCCATTCGTTTTATCCTCTGTATTCAAATTTCTTTCACAAGATGAATTTCAGGGTTGTGCTTTCCGATGAAATTGACAGTGAGGGAATATCCCGGGTCGAATCGGCTTTCTGTTTCCCGGCTGAGATTACTCACGGGAGTTTCTATAACATACTTAAAAAGAACCCCGATTATATCTTCCTTCCTCAGGTGATGCAGATTCCGGTTCCCAATGTACCCACATACAGCAGGGCATGTGTATTTGTACAGGGTGAACCTTATTATCTCAGGACTACATTCCGGCGTGAGATTGAGCAGTTGCCGGTGATTGTGCTCTCTCCGGTTCTGAAGATGGAGAAAGGGTATGAGGCAGCCGAGGACACGATGGTTGAGATGGCGCGTGGTATGGGGGTTAGTGAAAAGGACGCACGGAGAGCGTACCGGTATGCCTGCAGAAAACAGAGGGAGTTTGAGCAGGAACTGCTTGAGATCGGGAAAACAGTGCTGGATGACCTTGACAGGAATCCTGATACTTTCGGGATAGTACTTTTCGGCCGTCCCTACAACTCTTTTGCTTCAGATGCAAACATGGGTATACCCCACAAGGTGGCGTCAAGAGGCTATTATGTAATCCCTTACGACATGCTTTCCGCACAGCATTTTGAAGTTGATACCAAGATGTTCTGGGGAATGGGGCAGAAGATCATGAAAGCTGCCCAATTTGTAAAGCAGAAGAATAATCTCTTCGGGTTTTATGTGACAAACTTTTCCTGCGGTCCGGATTCATTTCTGCTCGGTTATTTCCGCAAGCTCATGGGCAGCAAACCCTCTTTGACTCTTGAGCTGGATCAGCACACTGCCGATGCCGGAATCGATACCCGTACCGAAGCTGCACTTGACATAATGAACAGCTACAGACAGTTGGGGATAACACCGGCTGTAAAGCGTTTCAGGTCCGCAAAAGTGGTAAACAGGGGTAAAGAGATCAAAGTTATCTCCTCAAACGGCAGAGAATACAGTCTGAAGGATCCCATGGTGGAAATAGTGCTTCCATCGATGGGCAGGTACAGTACTGAGAGTGTTGCTGCAATTCTTAGATCAATGGGTATCAATGCCCGTGCGCTCCCTGTAGCGGATAAGGAAACTCTGCTTGAAGGACGAAAGAATACCACCTGTAAGGAGTGCCTGCCTTACATAATCACTACAGGGTCATTTCTGCAGTATATCAGGCAAAATCCCGGCCGTAATAAGGTAACACTGTTTTTCATGGCAACAGGTGGCGGCCCCTGCAGGCTTGGGCAGTATTGCAGGGCACTGGAGAATGTTATTGAAAGGGAGCAGATTCCCGATGCCGCGGTCTTTACCATGACAGATGAGAATGGTTACGGAGGCATGGGGAGTCGCTGTCTGTTAAAGGCCTGGCAGGCAATTATTATTTCCGACTGTTTGGCGGATATCAAGAGTACTCTTGCCGTTTGTGCAAGTGACAAGAAGGCTGCGCTTGATGAAGTTGAGAAAATCTGGAAAGAATTGATCTCCTATTTTGAAGGCCGACTTTCAGTTCGTTTGAGTGTTCTTCTTTCCCGTGCGGTATCAAGGCTCTCGGCAATTCCCCTGAAAAAGGATCCATCCAGAATTCCTGTGATCTCTCTTATCGGGGAAATATTTGTAAGGAGAGATGAGTTTTCAAGGAAGAACATAGTTGATTACCTGGAAAACAACGGATTTATGGTAAGAGTTGCTCCGGTAGCGGAGTACATGTGCTACAGTAACTATGTTGTTCATTCCGGTCTTGGTGAAAGGGAGTTTTCCTTCAGTGAACAGGTTCGGATGAAACTGGTTGTTCAGATTCAGGAGTGGTGGGAGAGGAGAATAAAAACTATCCTTTCCGAAAGTGGACTTTACAAATTTGAAATGATCGATGTGGGAAAGACAATCAGGGGTGTTTCTCATCTAATAAACGAAAATTTCAGGGGTGAGGCTATTCTCACTGTGGGGCTTGCCCTCAGGGAGATTCTCCACGACTCCTGCGGAGTCATAGCAATCGGCCCCTTTGGCTGTATGCCCTCAAGAGTGGCTGAATCGATTCTGAAAAAGGAGATGAATATTGAGGGTAAGGAAAGGATGTGTGAACCCGGAAGTAACATCGAGCATTTCAGGGAACTTCAGGATCTTCCCTTCTTTTCATTGGAAACTGATGGTTCCGCATTTCCTCAGTTGATAGAGGCAAACCTTGAGGCTTTTATCCTGCAGGCCAGACGTGTTCACAACCGTATACTGGAAACAAAAGACCATGGAGACAGCAGCACAGGCAGGCGTCTGTCGCTAAGATGGTATGATATTGTTACCGGTAACGGCAAAGCTCTCTCAGGGGTTAAAAAAAAGCTCCGTTGACCACTTCCTCTTATCACTGTATAATTAATCTGTTCTGTATCTGAATTATCTGTTCCTGATAATTCAGATACAGGTATTTTTTTATTGAAAATCAAGGTTATCTATCAATCAGGTAAATCATGGTCAAAAAAACGGTATTATCCTTAATTATTGCCACAGCTTTAATCACTGGCTGTGCCGGACCTGCAAAGCAGCTTGACACTGAAGCACTGCTGCCGGAAATCGATGTCATTCAGGTAAAAGAGAATTCCGATGAAGCTCTGAAACTGGCTCAGGAGGCCAAGCTTGATGTTGAAGTGCTCACTGCCAGGCTTAACGAAATCGACAGCAAGATTATTATGCTTTCAGAGGAGATCTCCAGTGTGTCAGGTGCCAAAATCGAGGAGCTCGAGAGCAGACTTGCTTTACTTGTGGAAGCTTACAAAGATCTTGCGGCACAGGTGAAGGCTCTCGAAACGAAGTCTTTGGGATCCGGGAGGAAAAGCAGCAGCCCGGGCCCAACCTTCTCACCCTCATCGGCCGTTTCGGTTATTACTTCTCCTGAGCATGAACTGTATCAGAAAGGGCTTCAGGTTTTCAATACCCGTCAGTATGACAATGCCATGAAGATTTTTAACGATGTCCTCCAGCAGTATCCATCAGGCAAATATCCCGATAACTGCCATTACTGGATTGGTGAATGCTTATACGCCAAGGGAGATTTCGCCGGCGCGATTGCATCATTCCAGAAAGTTCATTCGTATCAGAATTCCGGCAAAGCTGATGATGCGCAGATAAAAATCGGGCTCTGCTATTTGAAAATGGGGCAGACTGGAGCTGCAAAGGAAGAATTTAAGAAATTGAAGGACCGCTATCCGGCCAGTGAGTATGTACCCAGGGCAGAGAAATATCTTTCTGAGCTGAAATAGTGTGTTTTCAGGCAGCGGGAGACTTGGAACCCGCTGTTTTTGATACAACTTCTTGCTTTTTGCCCCTCTCAAAAACCACTTTTAAATGTTATTCATTAGCCGGCAAGAGCTCTCCATTAATCTATAACTCCTGGAAAATCTATGAAAAAACTTAATGCAGGTATTCTTCTTATATGCGGTTTATTGCTTATACCTTGCGCAGAGGGAGCAAAAATCAAATCAAAGCAGTATGACTGCTCAAAGAAGATGTCTGATGCGCTTGAGTTATATAAAAAGCAGAAATACTCCAGAGTAAAAACACTGCTTGAGGATGTCAAAATTCAGTGCAGCGGCAGCCCTGTAATCGACAGTGTCCTTTACTATCTTGGAATGTCGGATATGCACATGAAAGCTTATGTGGATGCCCGCTCGGAATTTGAAGCACTTGCGCAGGATTTCCCAAATTCTCCTTTTTATGAGGAAGCTCAGTTCAGAATCGGCCTTTCAGTCTATCGTCAGTCGCACACCTCAAGCCGGGACCAGACAGAAACAAAAGAGGCGATCCGTCTTCTGCGGGATTTTTTGGAAACTTATCCTGAAGGTAAGATGGCTGACAGTGCTTCAAAGTATCTCAATGAGGCTGTGGAGAAGCTGGCTCAGAAGGAATTTGACAATGCGCGGTTCTATGTAAAGATCCACGAACCCGAAGCCGCTGTGGTGTATTATAAATCGTTTATTAATGAATATCCAGGTTCCAGGCTTACAGATCAGGCTTATTTGAATCTGGCGGAACTTCTGTTTAAACTGGACAGAAAAAGTGAAGCGCAGGAAGTGCTTGATCGGTTGCTTGAATCCAGTAAAGATAAGGATGTCATCAACAAGGCCAAAGCGCTGCGCTCCCGTAAATCCTGATAGTGTTTTCAGGGGAGCAGAATGTCAGGGCACATCGGAATACTCGGCGGTATTTTCGATCCTGTTCACAATGGTCATCTCGCGATTGCCTCACTGGCCCGTGAATTTTTTGGTCTGCAGAAAGTTCTTTTTATCCCTTCCGGTTCTCCTCCTCATAAAGACAGTGTAACAGCTTCTGCTGAAGACCGGCTGGCGATGTTGCGGCTTGCCCTCAAAAATGAGCCCGGTGCAGAGATACGGGAGGAGGAGTTGCATCGCAGCGGCTACTCTTATACAATCGATACTCTTCATGAGCTCAGAAAGCAGTATGATGGGCAGTTCTTTTTTATTATTGGTTCTGACAATATTACTGAAATTCCGGGCTGGCACAGGTACCGCAGAATTATACAGATGGTCGAATTGTGTATAGCTCATCGGCCTGGTTATGCGATAAAAATCCCTCCTGAACTGAAAGAAGCCTCTGTCCGTACTTTCCCTTCACCGGAGTGGGGAATCAGCTCCACTATGATCCGGCGGTATCTGAAAGAAGGACTCTCCTGCCGTCATCTTATCCCTGAGCAGGTAAGAGAGTATATTTTAAAGAAAGGGCTTTACAGGAATACACGGGTGGATTCCATGGGAAACAGAAAGGTATACAGCCATGAACCAGGAAAAGGATGCAGAGGGTAAGAAGTTTCTGGGTATCCATTTCCGCTGCTGTAATGTTTACACCAGAATCTATAAAAGTAAAGAGGGGAAATCCTACAGGGGACAGTGCCCCAGGTGTGGAAAAAGAGTAGAAGTACCCATTGGTGATGGTGGTGTTTCAAGCCGCTTTTTTGAAGCTTACTGAGGATGAGGACCAGAAGAGAACTTATTAAGGATCTTCTTCTTTTGGCAGGCACTATTGCTGCCGGGCCTTCTTTGGCATCCGCTCCCCGTTATCATGCTGCCAGGTACTGGTCGAAGATGGGCAACAGTATTCTGTGTGAGCTTTGCCCGAACGGATGTGTTTTACCTGAAGGGAAAACAGGTAACTGCCGCAACCGGAAGAATTCTGGAGGCAAGCTTGTCACTCTGGGATATTCCCAGCCTTGTGCAGTAAACGTTGATCCTGTTGAAAAGAAACCTCTTTACCATTTTCTTCCCGGTGCCAGAACTTTCTCCCTGGCGATTGCGGGGTGCAATCTTCGGTGCAAGAACTGCCAGAATTATGCTATCAGTCAGAAAAGTCCTCTGGAGACAGAAAACTACAATCTCTCTCCGGAAAAGGTGGTTCAGGAGGCCATAAGTCATGATTGTAAAATCATTGCCTATACCTATTCAGAACCGACTGTCTGGATCGAGTATGTGCTTGACACTGCGGCTCTGGCCCGTAAAGCCGGTCTGAAGAATGTCCTTGTCACTTCGGGATATATAAATCAGGGACCGTTCTCTGAGCTTGCGGAATTGATCGATGCTGCGCACATAGATCTCAAGAGCTTTGACAACAGGGTATATCAGGATCTCAACGCCGGTAAGCTGCAGCCGGTGCTTGATACGCTTAAACTGGCACGTAAAAAGGGCGTCTGGGTGGAAATAATAAACCTGGTGGTTCCCCAATGGACAGACAAACTTGAGATGATACGTTCGATGTGCAGATGGATCGCGAAGGAACTGGGAACTGAGGTTCCGCTGCACTTTTCCAGATTTTTCCCATTGTATAAACTTGCCCATCTTTATCCCACTCCATCAGAGGTACTGTTGTCTGCCAGGAAGATCGCGTTGGAGGAAAAGTTAAAATTTGTTTATATTGGAAATGTGATGGAAATGGATTCTAATACGTACTGTTTATCTTGTGGCGAACTGTTGATTTCAAGATCCGGCTATGTGATTAATAACCGTAATCTTAAATCCGGTTCCTGCGGCAAGTGCGGGACTGCCATTCCAGGGGTCTGGGCATGAATAAACGTGTCTTCCATATTTACCGATACATTTCAGGAGTGTTGCTGATGGCTGGACTATTCGGGCTGCAAGCCGCGGATGTAATAAGAAAAGCTGCTGTTGCGGGGCAGTTTTATACTGCCAATCCCTCTGCGCTTAAAAAGGAACTGGAGACTTATTTTGCAGGAGCCAGCCAGCTCCAAGCGCCCGCACGTCTGCTTGTATCTCCGCATGCGGGGTATGTCTTTTCGGGACCCGTTGCAGGAAAAGGATTCGCCGCCATAGATAAAAATGTCAAGAAAGTAATCATTATCGGCCCATCCCATCATGCTTTGATAAATGGACTGGCTGTCACTGACGCAACATGGTATGAAACTCCTCTTGGAAAAGTAAAGGTTGATCAGGATCTCAGGGACAGGCTGAAAAAGAGTCCGCTTGTGTGTTCAGCCCGGGGAGCAGAGGATCCGGAACACTGCATAGAGGTACAGTTGCCGTTTCTGCAAATGAAGCTGGGACAGTTTACATTTTTGCCCATCATCACAGGGCGAATTGATCCGGCCCAGGCTGCCGAACTTTTATTTCCTCTCATCGATAAAGAGACCCTGGTTATTGCTTCGTCCGATCTCTCCCACTATCAGCATCAAAAGGAAGCTCGCCGCATCGATGACAGGAGTATTGAAACTATACTTTCTGGTGATGCAATGGGGTTTATTGACGGATGCGGAGAGACTCCTGTACGGATAGTAATGCACCTTGGCCGGAAAATGGGCCTGAAGCCGGTTAAACTCGATGCGCGGACATCCTTTGAAACAGCTCCATCTTATGGCTCTGAGTCGAAGGTTGTCGGCTACGCCTCCATTGCCTGGATTGAATCCGGTACAATCAAAAAGGAAATCAGTTCTGAAAAGTCATCCCTGTCTCCTGAATTGAAGAAATATCTTCTCAATCTGGCGAGGGAGAGCATGGTACTGGCGGTGAAAGGGATGAAGCCACCGGTTGTAGACAGTGTTCCATCAGCTCTGAAAAAGAGCAGCGGCTGCTTTGTGACACTCACAATAAACGGGAATTTGCGCGGATGTATCGGTTATATTGAGCCCATCAAACCTCTTTATCAGGCTGTAATCGACAATGCCAGAAGTGCTGCTCTGAGTGATCCAAGATTCTCTCCTGTCAGACAGGATGAACTTGGAAAAATCAATGTCGAAGTATCGGTGCTTAGTAACCCTGTGCCTCTTGAGTTTAAGACCCCGGATGATCTGCTGCAGAAGTTAAAGCCCGGTGTTCACGGTGTGATACTTCAGAAAGGCCCTTACCATTCGACATTTCTTCCACAGGTCTGGGAACAGCTCCCTGATAAGATAATGTTCCTTGAGCATTTATCGATGAAGGGGGGAATGGCCAGAGACGGTTGGAAAACATCTGAAGTCAGGACCTATACTGCAGAACACTTTCAGGAATGATTTTTTTCCGGAAGGAGCATCCGTTTTTATTTTCCGGTTCCTGCGGCTTTTTTGCCGCAGTTGCCCAGATTATCCTCATTCGGGAGTTCCTGTCTGTTTTTTCAGGTAACGAGCTTATCCTTGGTTTTTTCATCTCTCTCTGGCTTCTCGCTGCAGCTTTCGGGAGCAAAACAGGCTGTAAAGCGGATAAACTTCGTACAGACACCACCTCTTTACTTTTGATAGCATTGTTCTTTTCCGGCATTTTTATTATCCGTTCTGTAAAAACTTTTTTCCCACCCGGAGAGGAGCTTTCAATCAAAGTCGCGGTTGCGGTGATGCTTCTTTCAATTGTACCCTTCTCTTTTTTTTCCGGCTTTGTTTACGGGGCACTTTCCGGGAAAAATGATGGAAGAAGACTTTACAGGTTCGAAAATGCAGGAGGATTTGCGGGATTACTTCTCTCTGCAGCCGCAATCCTTGCCGGAGTTCCGAATATGATTATGGCCGCAGCTGTTTCATGTTCCATGATTCCTTTTGTTTTTCCAAACCGGATCTGCTTTTCTGGATCAGCGGCACTGATTGTTTTTGCTCTCGTTTTTGACGGCACATCACGGCAATGGAAATATCCATCAGGGTTTACCAATGTGCTTTACGGCCCGGAAGGAGAGATAGCATATACCGAGAATAAAGAGACTGTCCTGCTCAATAATCATCTTTACCGCACTGCTGTTCCCCGTCCCTCGGTTGAGCAGGCTGTTCATGTTCCGATGTCACTGTTTTCATCGCCAGTCCGTGTGTTGCTTATACAGGATCAGGGGCACTCAAAAGAAATAAGAAAGTACACAGGTACGGAACTGACCTGTCTGGAACATAATCCCTCCCTTGCAGATGAAAAGTGCAGTTGCGGCTCTCCGGAAACTTACAGTTTCAGTCAGAAATTCGATGTGGTCATCTCAGGGGTGAGTATCCCTGAGAATCTCTCGGAAAGCCGTTTTTTCACAGAATCCTTCTTTCACAGGATGAAGATGAATATGACAGATACCGGGGCACTTTCTTTTACACTTCACTTCAATTCCGAATATCTGTCCAAAGAGGAGAAACAGATCAGGGATTTTACGGTCAGAACCCTCTCGGCTGTTTTTAAGAACGTCAAGATCTTTCCCGGCGAGGGGTATACCTTTGTGGCCTCTGACAAGCCCTTTGATTTTACTTTGATGTGTCCTGTCGATGCACCGTATTATAAAAATTTCATACTGCCGTCCCTTACACCTGAAAAAATTGTTGCCGCGAACCGGCAGTCATTCTCTGATGAGTCCGGGACAAAAGGTTTATCCTCACTGCTTATCTTTTCCATCAAGAGATATCTTGATAAATTTGAGGTATCTTCAGTTCTTCTCATTTCCACAGCAGTATTCATAATGGTTGTGATTCTGCTTTTTTTCATGCGTTCAGTTCCGGATCTCTCTGTGGGTTCAACGGGGTTTGTTGCTGGAGTGTATTCAATAGGGTTGATGCTTCTTTACCAGTCCCTCTACGGGATGCTTTACTCCAGATTACCTCTGCTGATGATAGCCATGACCGGAGGATTCGTGCTCGGAAGTTTATTCCGAAGATTCCCGTTTTCTGATCTTGTTGTGGGTCTGTATGCCTGTTTGAGTCTTTTACTTTTGACAAAACTCAGTTATCCGCCGCTTGGTTTATTTCTGTTATTCAATGCTTTGATGGGTATTATTGCCGGAGCGCAGTTCGTGACCCGCAGATCAGTTGAGTTCGGAAAACTCAATGCCTCGGATCTGGCTGGCGGGGTAATAGGGATGGCCTCCGGGCCGGTGATCCTGTTTCCGCTGCTTGATATTCAGGGAGTGGTTGCCGCGCTGATGGTAGTAAAACTGTTATCTATAGTTCCGCTATTGAAAAGGCAGTAGACTTACCTGCTGCAGGGGTCGCAAACCCGGATCTGCAGACCTTCTATGTCCCATCGTGCCCTTGCTTCAACAGTGTCCGGGGACATTATTTGTTTTTCTGGTGCTGTCCAGGGGATCAGTTTACCGGGATCAGGTATATCGTTTCCGTTTCTGTCAATGAAATACCCCATCAGTCCCTTTCCGGAGGGGATCATTTCGAAGTAAAACGATCCTGCGCTGTCATTAGTGGTGTATGTTTTTCCATTGAAAAGGGAAAATCTCCATTTGGCACCTTTTTCCCCTTTCAGGCATTCAGCTCCACCCTGAATGCTCGATGCCAGGCTGTCAATGTTGAGAGTGGAAAGCGTGATTTTTGCTACAGTATCAGTTGTCGTGTCTTTGGTTTTAAGAGGATTTCCGCTGAGATCTTCTCCTGAATGCTTGAAAAGCACCAGATTGTAGCTTGTCCCGGGCTGAAGCTTTTTTAATGGGACCAATGTAAGGCTGTCGGAAAAAAGTCTGTTTGTGGACAGGAGAACTGTGTCGCCTGAGGAGTCGGTCATGATGAGTGAATCTCTCAGGAGCACCGGCTCTGACCAGTTTATTTTTATTGAAGGAAGGAGGTCTGCAGGTTTATCAGATGTCCAGGATGTGAGTACAGGCGGAACAGTATCGGTTCCATCCTGAACGGTGAAAGCTGCGGTGTCCGCTGCAGATTCTGAGCTGTAATTTCTGGAAAGTATGTATATGAGTCTGTACTGGCCGGTTTTGAAGGGTTCTGATGTCCTGAGAGCGAATCTGTTTGTGTTTGTGAAGGGGAGGTATGTGAACTCCGGAATTTTTCCTGATGATTCCCCTGCGTGCTCGATCTTGAAACCGGGTTGCATTAAAGAAAGCGAGTCGAAGGGTTTGTTCCATTTACCGGTCAAAACGGTTCCCTGAGCCTGCAGAGATGCTATTTTCGGGAAAGCTGTATCATAAACAGCAGGGTAGAGAACAATTTCTGCAGGGCTGCTCTGTACCTTTATGATAGAGTCTGCCGGCATGTAAACCTGTTCGGTTACAGGCTGCAGGCGTGAGTCATTGTTCAAATCGAGATAACCGATTATTGTGTAAATTCCAGTTTTTATGTTGTTAAAACTGAAGTGACCTGTGCTGTCTGTCTGCAGGAGATATGACGGGGGGCCGGAAAACCCCGAATCGGCTTTTTCCTTAGGAGAGAACAGTGCGATTCTGGGCTGCAGAAGGTTTTTTGATGGGTCAACAACGCATCCGCTGATTGCCCCGCTGTCAAGAGTCGGACCTGTGGAGAAAATGAGGCTGTAAGGGGTTGTCACAGGGTTGCCCCTGAGATCCTTCAGCATCGAACCTACTTCCACATGGTAAGTTGTGGATTCTGCCAGTTCTGTAACCGGTTTTATGATCAGTGAATTGCCTTTTATTTTGGATTTAAACTCAACCGGAGGAAAGATCGATATACCCTTATCTGATTTTTTATCGATCCATTCGGAAAAGGTGAATCTGATTTCTGTGTTCCTGTTGACATTTACCGATTTTAAATCCGGACTGACAGAGAGGACAACCGGACCGGTCTTATCATCCGGACCGCCTCCTGGTGTCATCTGATGTGCACAGGAAAGCACAATCAAAAGGCAGAGTGTTGAAATGATTCTTTTATTGAGCATCACTGAAAAATAACTTAATAGCCGATGTTTTCACAACTTACATGGAATCAGAGATTCCGGGAAACAGGAGGGAAAAGAATTATATTAAGGTATACAGTAGAAACTGAATTATCCGAGCAGATAAGGAAATCCTTTAATCAAGTAATCAAGGTCAGAACCAAGATATGAGTTTCATTATCTCCACACTGGGATCCGCTAAAGTACCCTCACCTGTTTCTTTATCTAAAAAGATGGGTGATATGATCGCAAACTATGTTTCCGATGACGAGCTGATTATTTACGGTATTAATGCTCAGCCTGGAAAAACCTACACTCCCAAGAGAGAGGAGCTTGTGGAGAAAGCCGGGCCCCGTGAATATATCTACTTCGATCCATCCAAAGTGCATGCGGGGATTGTCACCTGCGGGGGGCTTTGTCCGGGTTTGAATGATGTTATCAGAGCTATAGTGATGACTCTGTGGTATCAGTATGGGGTACGTAAAATTTCCGGTATCAGGTTTGGATACAGGGGATTTATTCCGGACTATGGTCTGCCTGTAGTTGAACTTAATCCCGATGTTGTATCTGATATTCATCGCATGGGTGGAACAATTCTGGGATCATCGAGAGGAAATGGCGAGCGCACGTCCGACATCGTCGATTCTATTGAACGGATGAACCTGACGATTCTATTTACTATAGGTGGCGATGGGACACAGAAGGGTGCCTTGAAGATTGCTGAGGAGATTGAACGGAGGTGCCTTAAAACTGCTGTGGTGGGAGTTCCCAAGACGATTGACAATGATCTCAGTTTTATTGAAAAGTCCTTTGGTTTCGAGACCGCGGTTTCCAAGGCTGTAGAGGCGGTTTCCGGGGCACATGTCGAGGCACACGATGCTGTAAACGGAATAGCTGTTGTCAAATTGATGGGGAGAGAATCGGGTTTTATAGCTGCGCATACTGCCCTTGCCTCCAACGATGTCAATTATGTTCTTGTCCCGGAAATCCCTTTTGATCTGGATGGGGAGAAGGGACTCCTTGCGAATCTCAAGAAGAGGCTTGAGCGTCGTAAACATGCACTCATTGTAGTTGCCGAGGGAGCCGGACAGGAGCTTTTTCCCGATTCCGAGGTGGAGCGTGATGCTTCAGGGAACAGAAAACTGGGAGATATCGGGTTATTGCTCAAACAGAGGATATCCTCCTATTTCAAGGAGCAGAATATTGAGATCAATTTGAAGTATCTTGACCCCAGTTACATAATCCGCAGCACGGAATCCAATCCCAGTGATTCTGTTTACTGCACACGTCTTGGGACAAACGCAGTACATGCTGCAATGGCGGGAAAAACCAAGATGCTGATCAGCCTTATACATAATACTTATGTACATGTGCCGATGAAGCTGGCGGTATCACAGCGTAATAGGATCGATCCTGAGAGCCCTCTATGGCGTGATGTTGTGCATGCGACCGGTCAGCCGGCGTTGATGAAAAATGTGGAAGTTTAAAATTTGACAGAAGTATAGAAGGAATCTTGCCCGCCTCAGAAGAAATCATGAGGCGGGCTTTTCTGTATCTGCTTAAATCCCGTCCCAGGATCTGATCAGCTTGCCTATGCGATCCCATCGGATCTTCAGAGGAAGCTGCCAGGCAGGGATATGTTTATCGAGCGAAAAGTAAAGAATGAAGGCTTTGGCCTTTATGTAGTTGCGGTTCAGATATCCCCAGTAGCGTGAATCCAGAGAATTGTCCCTGTTATCACCCATCATGAAGTAGTTGTCATACTTGACCTTGTATTCATCGACAGGTTTGTCACCGATATAGATCATCTTTCTAATATCAACTTCCCTGTCCGGAAATGATTGTTTTACATAAGAAAGCAGGTCTTCGAGTACAGTCCAGTCATCATGCTCGAATTTTATATCGCTGAATGCGATGCGGAATTCCTGTTTTGTAAAAGGATCGATCATCCGGATTGTCTGATTGTTTGAGAACTCTCCATCGAGGTAAAGCTGAAAGTCCGCTCTGACTTTGGCACGCGGGTTTTCCTGACGCATAAGATGTTTGAGAAACAGAAACTCCCTTGTATCCAGATCAGCGACTTTTATGATGTCGCCTTTGGCGGGTATTCTCAGAGGTCTGAAATTTGTAATTCTGCTGTCAAGTTGACCGTCATTGAGATACTTACCCCTGGGTGGTATCTGAATCTCTTTGCCGTCTACAATAAGCTTCTTCCCGTGGATTTCGATTATTGACCCCGGTCCGGCGACACACCTTTTGATATAATCTTTCTTGTCGGTACCAGGATATTTGAATATGATTACATCACCGGTTTTGGGATCTGTTACTGCAGGGAAACGGGTGGTTATCCCAAGCTCCTGGGAGAATGGTACGATAGGGGCGCCGTACATGAATTTGAGGCCCAGAAGGAAATCTCCAACCAGCAGACTGTCTTCCATGGAACCTGTAGGAATTTTAAATGCCTGGATTACATATACTATGGCGATCAGCGCCATAATGAGTGCGGAACCCATCTCACGGATGAAATGAAGAATTCCGGCTTGCTCAGATCGTCTGGTATTGGACAAAACGCCCTCCGCTTCGGGTTACAGTTGACAGGAACAGGTATATAATTCGAAATGAATCGGTGAATATTTTACTCGTACTTCTGCCTTGCGTGGTTTCTGTGTAGCATTATCCGTGCCGGGTTTAAAATATGTCATTAGCGAATCCGGATGATATGAAAAGTGAAACATTCACTGTATTTCCTTCGGTTCCCGGAAAAAATCCAGTACCTGGCTGTGCAGAATGCCATTTGAGATTACGAAAGACCCGTTATACACGGAATGGTTTCCGTTTATGTCTGAGAATTTGCCTCCTGCCTCTGTTACAATGCAGGCTGCGGCAGCGCAGTCCCATGCTTTATCCAGCAAGTTGACAGCAAAATCAATTTTTCCTGCTGCCGCACAGACATAGGAAAATGCATCCATGAAACCGTAATTGTAATCACATTTGCTGAGAAGTGAGAGCAATTGTTTGCCTGCCCGGTAATCGGATTTTTCCAGAAACCCAAGGGCACTTCCCATCGAGTTTTCCAAACGCTCAACTGTGGAGACGTGAATCTTCTGATCGTTGAGAAAGGCTCCTCCGTTCCTGAATGCCCAGCAGGTTAGAGACATTGCCGGAAGGAAAATCACTCCCAGAGATGGAATCCCGCCATCTTCAAGAGCGATAAGCACGCTGAATGTCGGTATTCCCCTGATAAAAGGGCGTGTGCCGTCGAGCGGGTCAACTATCCATCTTCTGCCGCTTGTTCCATTGTGATTGCCGGTTTCCTCTCCAAGGAATCCGTCCTGAGGAAAAATTTTCAGAAGCTGGTCACGGATCATTGCTTCACATTGTTTGTCAATTTCTGTGACCGGTGAGCGGTCTTCCTTTAATTCTATGGTTTTGAGCTTGTGCTGGAATTGAAGCTGTAAGTCTCCTGCATTTTTAGCGATGTCAAGTGCAGCCGATATCTCTGATTTGTAATTCATTTCTACCTCGGGAACCTGGAAACCTGGACTCAGGAGCCTGACATGGAACGTGACCTGCGGGGGCTATTTGCATGCCGGTTGCTGAAATCTGAATAAAATACAATAAACCGGCAAGCGACAGTTCATTTTCCTGATATTTCGGTTATTGATGGATATATTGGCAAGCAAATATAGCATTTTATAAATCCTGCACTTATCGGGGGCGGAATTGAAATCGGAACTATGTATTTTCATATAATAAATTAGGTATGGAAGAAAAGAAGGAACAGATATATAATAAGGAAAGTGCCGGTCTTCGGCGCTGTTGACGGGGTAAAGCTGCATGGCTTCGGGCCTGTAAAGCGAAATGTTTTCCGGAACAAGAAGGACCAGGAGTAATGATTGATATATGAGATCGGGCTGTATTAATATGGCAGGCTTGATAATGGTTGTTTTTCCGTTTTTCATCCTGGCTTCAGAAGTGCCGACAGTTGAAGTGCGGAAAAATCCCCAGGTCAGTCCTCCGAAGATTCAGAATGGGACCATAACTCATTTCCTTTCTATTCCTTTTGATACTTGTCCTGGTGATTACTGGGTTTACTACAATACTTCCTCAGGGAAGATGGTGATTGATTTTTACGGCGTTCAGATCAAATCAGAGAAGCTTGACAGTCTGAAAAATCCGATTGTCGGGGACTTTGAGATAAAAAACATGGAATCTGTGATGTCGCTATCTGGAAAGAGATCTCAGATTTTGTTCTCGCTTGAGAAGGGATGGCATTATGATGCCAGTGTTGCCCCGGAGAATACTCTTCAGCTTAAACTCTGGAGAAAGCTGAAGCAGCCGGAAGTTCTGAGAAAAAAACAGTTCAATATTGCTGCTCCTATTACAATTACCCTTATCGGGGCAGGAATTATCTCCTTTGGCCTTATGGCTTTTACTGATCAAACCACTAACCACTGATTAACCTGATTAAATCTGATTATCTGGTTTGATGATTTTTCTTGATCAGCTAAATCATCTTATAACAGGTAATTGTTGTACAAGATATTTAATCAGTTTAATCAGCGGTTATTACTTGATTTCTATCTTTCTTGAGATCATATTAAGGTACTACATTTATCGTACCCATCATTATTTTAGGAGGTCTTATGATTGGGGTAAACAAAGCCATTCTCATCGGGCACCTGGGGAAAGATCCTGATGTTCGTTCAACAGCAGGAGGACAGCCTGTTGCCACTTTCTCGCTTGCAACTTCCGAGAGATTTACTGATCGTAATGGCCAGCGCCAGGACCGTACCGAGTGGCACACTGTTGTGGCTTGGGGAAAACTTGCGGAACTGGTTGGACAGTATCTGAAAAAAGGGCGCAGTGTATATGTGGAAGGGAGAATCACAACCAGGTCCTGGGATGATCGCGACGGTAATAAGAGATACAAAACTGAAATAGTAGCTACCCAGATTCAGTTCCTGGGTGGAAGCGGCAGCGGACCAAGCCCTGAGACGGATTCCTCATCTTCTAACGCATCATCCTTTGATATGAATCAGGCAATGCCTGAAACTGCTCCGATGGTAGAGGAGGACCTGCCCTTCTGACGAATTCAGGGGGCCGGGAATTTGTGCCCGGCTCCTGATCAGTATTGTTGGTTTAAGAAGAATTTTTTGTTCGTTCTGGGTCAGTATTGGAATTGGAATCGATGCCGATACTGATACCGACCCCGATTAAGAGAACAAACACCTGCATAAACATTGCTAAAAGCAAACAATAATTTCTATATTATATTCTGTTCAGTTGAGTTTTATTCTCCTAAAAAGGAAGTTTAATGCAGATGACAGTAGAAGTGCTTTTGCTGGCGGTCGCTTGTGGAATAACATTACTGGCATACATGATCGCAATCAATGCTCATGGTCCCACACGCCTTAGTCTGTCATATTTTATCGCTACGGTTATGCTGGCAGGAACTGTCTGGGGCATTGTAAAGTATGTCAACACTGACCTGGATGCCAAAAAAATGGAGGAGTTCAAAAGGCTGGAGGCGGAGAAGCGGATAGCCGAAGAACGGATCCAGTCGCAGGAAGAGGCATTGAGGGCAAACAAGGAAAGAACAAATTACATCACCAGGATCAATTCTATCATTTCTATGGGAACTGGCTATGCGTCCTCTATGATCAGCGCTGATCTTCAGGACAGAAGCATCGATCTGGATGCTCTAATCCGCAGGGCTGTTGAGGCGAGAAAGAACACTGATCAATTGAAAAATGATTTTGAAAAGGTTGCTGCCAGTGACTCGCTTTTTCCAGGACCAACTCCGCTTATAAAAGAGGCGATGGGATTACTTGCTGAGGCTTCCTACTATTATCGCTCCTACTACTATTCCGAAGATTCGGAGCAGGAGAATCTCCGGGAGAAGATCCTTCGTCAGAAAGCCAGGGCTGCATACGATAAATTTCAGAAGGCCAACGCTTTGATCGCTTCATCGGGAAATTAACTGGTATTTTTCTGTTGCTTCTCTGCCGGTGATATAATTGATTGTCGGGGTCGATTTTCTTTTCTGATCTTGAAAACACCTCAGAGAGGAATTATTTTGTAGAACTTTATATCCGGATCCCGCAGTCAAGCTGGAGAATAATACCTCGCGCGCATTCTTCCTCAAGTGCTGGTTGCAGGAATCGGGTTAAGGCACCATAATAAAAATCCGGTAATTCCTTCGGGGGATATCCGAAATACTACGTGTGGTATTAGATTTTTATTAAGGAGTGATATGAAAATCGATTTACGGACAATTCCGGAAGGCTATTCGAAAATTACTCGAGATTCTGATCTGGAGTCTGTGAAATCCGATCTGCCTGGATTTGCCGAGAAAATCAGGTGTCATGCAGAAGTCAACCGTTCGGGATCGCAGATTTTCATGCATCTGTGGTACAGCGGTGTGTTCGATGTAGAATGTTCAAGGTGTCTTAATGTTTTTAAGCTGCCGCTCAATGGTGATATTCGGCTGATATTGAGAGAACAGCAGGGCAGGTTTGGTGCTTCTCTGGATGATGATGAGGTTGATTTTTATTTTGACAACCGCACTGATCTTCTGGACATCAGTTCATCGATTTACGATGAGATAATGACAAACATGCCTCTCAAGCCGTTGTGTTCAGAGGACTGTAAAGGGATTCACCTGGAGACCGGTAAAGAATCAGAGCAGGAAGCGATTGATCCCAGATGGGAAGCTTTAAGACGCTTGAAGAATAAAGAATAGAAATAGTATATACAGCATATTTAAATAAGGAGGAGACATGGCTGTTCCTAAAAAACATCACTCCAGAACCCGTCGTGACAGGCGGCGCAGTCATCTGGCCTTAAAGCCCTCAAAGCCGGTGTTGTGTTCGCACTGCAAGCAGCCCAAGACTGCGCACAGGGTTTGTCCAAATTGTGGCTATTATGCCGGGATGGAAGTCAGGCCGCCGGAAGATTAATAAAAGTAAGGCAATTCCTGGTATAGCAGCAATGGAAAATATTCGCCTGGCCATTGATGTTGAAAGTGGGGATTTTGGGCCGAAGGTAATCATTGCCGGTCTTTCGGAGGCGCTCAGGGATGGGGGTATTCGTTTCAAGGCGCTGTTGTGCGGAAATGGAAGCCGGATCAGAGATGCACTGGATGAGGCTGGTATTAATGATCCAGGAATTGAGATTGTTCATTGCTCCGACTCCATTTCTCCTCATGACAAGAGGGCCAGGGTGTGGCGGCAGCGTGTGGATTCCTCTATTATCAGGTGTATCACACTGCAGAAAGAAGGGAAAGCTGATGCTTCAGTCAGTGCCGGAGATACCGCTATTCTCATGGGTGCGGCATTATTTATTTTGGGACGGTCTGAAGAAGTGTCGCGGCCTGCTTTGGCTGCTTTCCTTCCAACGACCCGGAAAAAGCCGGTTCTCCTTTTAGATGTTGGGGCAAATTTGAACTGCAGGGCAGAGCATCTGGTTTCTTTCGCAAAAATGGGGCACAGCTACGTCAGCAGGTATCTTAACAAGAAGGCTCCTTCAGTTGCACTGCTCAATATCGGTAAGGAATCGCACAAAGGAACAAGAGCTGTTTGGAATGCTGATCAGATCCTCAGAAGTGAAGTAAAAGACTACATAGGTTATATCGAAGGTGATGGGGTTTTGTCTGGAACTGCTGATGTAGCGGTTTGTGACGGTTTTATAGGAAATGTACTTCTGAAAACCTGTGAGACTTTCCATAAGCTTGTTAAATCTGTTCTTGGGCGCAATGATGAGATGAGGAGCCGGATGGCTGTGCTGGATCCGGAAAACTACGGAGCAGTACCATTTCTGGGAATAGGTGGTACAGTGCTCAAAGCACATGGCGGATCCTCTTCCCGCGCAATAGCTAATGCTGTTCTTACTGCTGTAAGAACAGCAAAAAATGATGCCGTCTTCTCTGGCGACCGAAAGGTGTTGTAAGTGGCAAAATTTAATCGCGCAAGGATTGTTTCAGTTGGCTCATTTGTTCCTGAGAATGTGATGGATAACCGGGAATTCGAAAAGTTCCTTGACACATCCGATGAATGGATTGTAACCCGGACTGGAATCCGCCAGAGGCATATTGCTCCTCCTGAACAGGCGATTGCAGCTTCCGAACTGGGTGCTAAAGCTGCCCGGTCTGCTATGGAAAAAGCGAATCTTAAACCTGAAGACATCGATGGAATTATCTGCGCTACTTTTACTCCCGACAATTTTTTTCCCTCTACTGCCTGTGCCATACAGGCCAAGCTTGGCTGCAAAAATGCGTATGCGTTCGATGTAAGCGCAGCCTGTGCTGGTTTTGTATACGCCCTCACTATTGCAAATGGGCTGATTCTTTCCGGACGTGGAAGTAATGTTCTGGTTGTGGGCGCAGAGGTGATCTCAAAGACTCTTGACTGGACAGATCGTTCCACCTGTATTCTTTTCGGGGATGGGGCAGGGGCGGTAGTTGTTCAGGGCTGTAATGATGAAAAGCGGGGTATTCTTTCCACCTTTCTTATCAGCGACGGTAACCTGGGAGACATATTGGAACTTCCGGCCTGGGGTGAGAAGCGTACCATGAAAATGAGGGGGAACGAGGTTTTCAAGCATGCTGTCCGTTTGATGTCCGAAGCCTCAAACAAGGTTATCAATGACGCAGGCCTTGCTCTGGATGACATCGACTTTTTTATTCCTCATCAGGCAAATGTCCGTATTATTCAGTCTGTTGCGGAGAGTTTAAAGCTTCCTGTGCAGAAGGTGGTTACCAATCTTGACCGATATGGAAACACCTCTTCTGCATCGATACCTCTTGCTCTTGAAGAAGTTTGGAATAAAGGTGCCATATCAGAGGGAACCAGAGTGCTTTTTACTGCTCTTGGCGGAGGAATTGCCGTAGGCAGCGCATTGATCCGGTTCTGATTTAACAGATGGAGAATACAATGAGATGGTCTTTTTTATTTCCCGGACAGGGATCACAGGCAGTAGGAATGGGCAAGGACCTTTATGATGCTTTCCCTGAAGCACGTCAGGTATTTGATTCCGCTAATCAGATTCTTGGCAGAGATCTTGTCTCTATTATTTTCTCAGGACCGCAGGAGGAGTTGACAGCCACACAAAATACCCAGCCGGCTCTTTTTACTGTTGAGGCTGCAATATGCAATGTGCTTAAGGCCAAAGATATTCTCCCTTCATATTGTGCCGGGCATTCTCTTGGTGAGTACAGTGCTCTTTATGCTGCAGGAGTTCTTACATTTGAGAGCGGATTGAAAGCGGTTGCTTTCAGGGGGGAGTTGATGGCCCGGGCTGGAAAGACCTCTCCTGGTACTATGGCTGCGATAATCGGGTTGAGCCGGGAAAAGATCGGGGAGGTACTGAAGGCTGAGGCAAGTGGAATCGTGGTACCTGCAAATGAAAATTCTCCTGACCAGACAGTTATCTCCGGTGAGGTTGAGGCTGTCAAGGATGCATGTGAGAAGCTTAAATCCGCCGGTGCAAAAAGAGCCATTCTTCTTCCGGTAAGCGGTGCTTTCCATTCACCTCTTATGCAGGCTGCGGCTGATGAGTTTTCATCAACACTGAATGCCCTTGCTTTCCGCGATCCGGTTTGTCCGGTAATCACCAATGTCTCTGCTAAACCGGAAACTGATCCGGCTGTTCTCAAGGAACTCCTTGCAATGCAGCTTATCTCTCCGGTGCGATGGGTTGACTCCATGAACACTCTGGCTGGTCTGGATTGTGGTACTTGTATAGAGGCAGGACCGGGAAGTGTGCTGAAGGGTTTAGCTAAAAAATGCAGTGAAAAACTGAATGTTGTTCCTAGTGATACTGCTACAAACATATATTCTCTGCTGACAAATTCCTGAAATCGTGTGCAAAAGGAGTGAATTCGTGATTGACCTTTCATCAAAAACTGCTCTGGTTACAGGTGGCGGGCGTGGTATAGGAAAAGAGATTGCAATGAGACTGGCAAAAGCCGGCTGCGATGTTGCAATCAGTGATATCGATCTTGATACTGCCCAGTCAACAGCATCCGAAATAGAAGGTACCGGCAGAAGATCGCTGGCTATAAAGGGTGATGTCTCCAGCAGTTCAGATGTCGAGGCGATGTTTGCATCTTTTCTTGAGAAGTTCGGCAAACTCGACATACTTGTGAATAATGCCGGAATCACCAGAGATGGTCTTCTTGTCAGGATGAAAGAAGCGGACTGGGATCTGGTTTTGAGTGTAAATCTTAAAAGTGCTTTTCTCTGCTGCAGAGAGGCTGCTCGTCCGATGATGAAGGCGCGCACAGGGAAAATCATCAATATCGCTTCGGTTGTGGGTCTTATGGGAAATGCTGGACAAGCCAATTATTCTGCCTCGAAGGCGGGTCTTATCGGGCTTACAAAAACCCTGGCCAGAGAATTTGCATCCCGCTCCATAAATGTCAATGCTGTCGCACCCGGGTTTATCAGGACTGCAATGACAGACAAGCTTTCAGATTCCGACAAGGAGAAATTAACAAGCCAGATACCGATGCAGACTCTGGGAACACCCCTGGATGTAGCGAATGCGGTTCTGTTTCTCAGTTCCTCTCTGGCCGATTATATTACAGGACAGGTATTGACCGTTGATGGCGGACTTGTTATGTAGAGTGGGGAATAATCATTTTATAGTAATTAATAAGAAAACATTTTCTTTCTGAAAGGAGTTTATCGTGAGCGAAATGGAAACAAAAGTCAAGCAGATCATTGCTGAGAAGCTGGGTGTCAGTGAAGATAAAGTTAATCCGCAGGCTTCATTTGTCGATGATCTCGGTGCGGATTCGCTTGATCAGGTTGAGCTGATAATGGCTTTTGAAGATGCTTTCGACGTAGAGATCCCTGATGAAGATGCGGAAAAGCTCAAGACTGTAAAAGATGCCATGGAATATCTCTCAACCAAGGTGTAACTTAAAGAAAAAACTCGCTTACCGGAATGCGGTAAGCGAGAGTGAACACTTCACTAATTTGCGGGGTTTTTTTGCTCATGTCTAGAAGAGTTGTGGTTACCGGCCTCGGACTGACCAGTCCGGTAGGGAATGAGATTGATACATTCTGGAGTTCTTTGTGTTCTGGAAAGTCCGGCATCGGTCCGGTCACTTTGTTTGACACAACAGAATATCCATGTAAGATTGCCGGTGAGGTAAAGGATATCGATTTCAGTCAGTATGTGGATGTAAAAGAGGTGAAACGTACTGATCGTGCTATCCTTCTGGCCATTGTTGCAGCTAAGAAAGCACTCGATAATTCCGCACTCGACATGAGTTCTCTTGACATGGAAAGATGCGGCACAATTATCGGTTCCGGGATTGGCGGTCTTTCCACTCTGGAAACTGAACACTCAAAACTGGTTCAGCGCGGTCCAAACAGGGTTTCTCCGTTTCTGATTCCGATGATGATTCCGGATATGTCTGCCGGAATGGTATCGATTTCCTCCGGTTTCAAGGGACCTAATTACGCAGTGGTCAGTGCCTGTGCATCAGGTGCTCATTCAATCGGTGACGCTTTCATGATGATCAAGTGCGGGCTGGTTGATCTTGTAATGGCCGGTGGTACAGAGGCTGTGATCACTCCACTGGCTTTTGCCGGGTTCTGTTCCATGAAGGCTCTTTCCACACGCAATGAAAATCCCACAAAAGCAAGCTCTCCCTTCGATGTAAAGCGTGATGGGTTTGTCATGGGTGAGGGTTCTGGAATAATTATTCTTGAGAGTCTGGAGCATGCGCTTGCCCGCAAGGCGAAAATCTATGCTGAAATGTATGGGTACGGAGCATCAGGTGATGCTTACCATCTCTCCGCTCCTGCTCCTGAGGGCGCGGGCGCTCAGACTGCTATCAGGATGGCTCTGAGTTCAGCAAACCTGAAGCCTTCTCAGATCGATTATATCAATGCCCACGGTACATCTACTCCGCTGAATGACAAGCTTGAATCCAATGCTATCAGAAAGGTTTTCGGTGAAGCGGCGGATTCTGTGGCAATCAGTTCGACCAAGTCTATGACCGGACATCTCCTGGGTGCCTCCGGTGCAATCGAATTTATTGCCTCCGTACTGGCTATCAAGAATGAAACTATACCGCCCACCATCAATTACGAAAATCCTGATCCGGAATGCGACCTGAACTACACTCCAAATGTGGCTGTAAAGAAGAAAATCAGGTATGCTTTAAGCAATTCATTTGGTTTTGGGGGGCACAATGCCTGTCTTGCGCTTGGCAAATATGAATCCCCTGAAGCCGGCAATTAAGTTTATTAGATCGATTTTCGGATCAGCTTGCAAGGTAAAGGCTGAGGGTTCAATTGAGCGGTTGCAGAATACACTTGGATACCAGTTCAAATCCATCGGTTTACTCAGGCAGGCGCTCACACATAAATCATCCAGCAGTCCGGAAGACACAATGGGGCTGCAATCCAATGAGAGATTGGAGTTTCTGGGGGATGCAGTGCTGA
Organism: Fibrobacter sp.; assembly: GCA_012523595.1. Lineage (NCBI taxonomy): Bacteria > Pseudomonadati > Fibrobacterota > Fibrobacteria > Fibrobacterales > Fibrobacteraceae > Fibrobacter > Fibrobacter sp. Next base: position 44,572 of record JAAYIG010000212.1, on the reverse strand, counting down.
ACTGTCTTGTTACTGAATATCTGTATCTGACTTACCCGGAAAAAAGCGAAGGACAGTTATCTAAAATCAAATCGCTTATTGTCAGCCGGAAAATCCTGGGAGAAATTGCTCTTTCTCTGGAGCTTGGCAAATACCTGATCTTCGGCCCTTCGGAGGAGAAATCCGGCGGCAGAAATCGGCTGTCAACTCTTTCAAACGCTTTCGAGGCGGTTCTGGGAGCGGTTTTTCTGGATGGAGGGCTGGAGAAGGCGAAAGCGGTTCTGGCGAAATATCTTTTCGGGAGGATTCCCGAATTTTTAAAAGATGAGCGTAATATCAACTTCAAGAGCCGCATTCTGGAACTGTCTCAGAAAGACGGGTTCGGTATACCAAGGTATGAGACAATCGCCGCTTCCGGACCTGATCATGCAAAGGAGTTCAGGGTAAGGATCGATATTGCAGGATTGCCGATGGGTGAAGGGACTGGTCCGAATAAAAAGATAGCTCAGCAGAAAGCTGCACAGATCGCAATAATGAACTACAATAAAAAAGAGATAATTTCCCGTCTCAAAGGAGCAGGTAAAGATGAACTGGTTTCTGACTGAAGAGCAACAGATGATTGTTGAAACAGCGCGTGAGATAGCGCAGAAGAAAATCCTTCCGGTACGCGAGAAGTACGACCATGAGGGGATTTTCCCCTGGGATGTTGTGGAGGCTCTGGCAAATGCTGATATGTGCGGCCTTTACATTCCTCAGGAGTACGGTGGATTCGGCGGTGGTGTTTTTGAACTGTGCCTGGCTGTAGAGGAACTCTCCAAAGTCTGCGGTGGCATCTCACTGGCTATGGCTGCAACCGCTCTTGGAACTTTTCCTATTCTGCTTTTTGGCAATGAAGAACAGAAACAGAAGTATCTTCCTGGAATCGCAGCCGGTAAGACGATTGCCGCTTTTGGACTCACTGAAGCGAATGCAGGTTCTGATGCTCTGGGTATGAAAACAACAGCAGTTCTCGATGGAGATCACTATGTGTTAAATGGCACAAAACAGTGGATCACAAACGGTGAAAACGCTTCTGTGTATACGGTGATGGCCAAAACCAATCCTGCCAAGGGAGCACGTGGTATCAGTGCTTTTATTGTTGAGAAAGGTACCCCCGGTTTTACTTTTGGTAAGCATGAGGATAAAATGGGTATCAGGGCATCGAGTACAACTGAACTGGTATTCCAGGACTGCCGTATACCAAAGGAGAATCTGCTGGGCAGAGAGGGTATGGGTTCCATTGTTGCAATCAACACCCTGAACTATTCCCGTCCTGGTGTGGGATCACAGGCTCTGGGAATCGCTGCCGGTGCACTTGAGGATGCGATTGCTTATTCACGCCAGAGAGTGCAGTTCGGGCAGTCGATCTCCTCTTTTCAGGCTGTGCAGCACATGCTTGCAGATATGGCTACTCAGGTGGAAGCTGCAAGAGCTCTGCTTTATGCAACAGCGAAGACTATCGATGCCGGTGAGAAGCATTTCGCAAAAGAATCTGCCATGTCAAAGCTTTTCTGCTCCGATGTCGCGATGAAGGTAACAGTGGATGCAGTGCAGGTAATGGGTGGTTACGGTTACATGCGGGAATACCCCATGGAGAAACGCATGCGTGATGCGAAGATTACCCAGATTTACGAAGGTACAAACCAGATACAGCGTAATGAGATTGCATTGCAGCTTATCAAAGGTGCTGCTTCCGCATGATCTTCCGGGGTGGCGATACCGCCACCCCTTTTCAGCTTCAATTCCTCCAGTATTCCAGAACCTGACCAGCGGAGTTAAATGTGAAATCCAGGAAAATCGAAATAGCGCCATCCATTCTCTCTGCAGATTTCCGCAGTCTTGAACGTGAAGTCAAAGCAGTACAGGATGCCGGAGCGGACAGAATTCATTGTGATATCATGGACGGGCATTTTGTGCCCAATCTGACCTTCGGGCCTATTGTTGTGGAGGCGGTTAAAAAATGCGTCTCGATTCCTCTCGATGTGCATCTTATGATCTCCAATCCTGACAAATACATCTCCAGTTACTGTGATGCCGGAGCTGATATCCTTACGGTTCATGCTGAGACCTGCACCGATCTGGGATCTGTAATAGAGGAGATCAGGAAAAAGAAGGTTCGCGCAGGTGTGACTGTCAACCCTGACAAGCCTGTCGATCTGTTTATTGATTTGATCGATAAGATCGACCAGGTACTTATCATGACTGTTTATGCCGGTTTTGCCGGACAGAAGTTTATACAGGAAATGACAGGCAAGATAAAGAGCGTTTTTGAAACGATCTCTGCCAGGGGATTGTCAACGGATCTGCAGGTTGATGGAGGGATTAACGACAGTACCGCAGCAATCTGTGCCGGATACGGTGCCAATGTGTTTGTTGCCGGAAGCTATATTTTCGGTGCACAGGATTACCGTGAAAAAATAGAGGCGATCAGAAATGCGGCAAAGGCATCACAGGCTTAGGGCAGCTCTTCAATCAGCTTTAGCTGCTTCATTGCCCTTTCTTCTTTTCTGCATTGGAAATACAGCCCAGCCTGAATTCCCCGATCTCATAGAATTTGAAAGCGTATGGCAGTATCTGAAGGTCTACAGCATCTACCAGGACAGAGTTCCGGAGGAACCTTTTCTCTACAGTTCTCCGGAAGAGATGCTCAAATCACTCAATGATACTCTTCGGGAGAACAACTACACAGATTACAATTACTCACGTTTCGGACGTTCAGCTTCTATTTCAAATAAGAATAATAATAATGTGGTATCTATAGTCACATTCAGGGTTGTAAATGATACGACCGGGTTAATTGATATAGATAGTTTTACCACCGGAATTACTTATTACCAGTTTTTATCCTGTCTTCAAGATGTTGAAAAATACAAAAACCTCATTGTAGATCTGAGCGATAATGCAGGCGGAGATATTGAGGAAATGGATTCTATCATTGAAGCCTTTCTTCCTGCGGGTAAAGAATATATTCTGGCAAGGGAGCGCAAGTATGACAAGAGATCACATAAAGCTGAAACCCTTGAATGGCATCCTTGGGTCACCAAAAGAGCTGCCCGGAAGGAACTGGAGAATAAGAATATTACAGTACTTGTAAATGATAGAACTGCCAGTGCATCGGAAATCCTGGCTGCAGCCTTGAAGGATTGTTATCCTGCGAAGCTTGTCGGACAGAGGACTTACGGTAAAGCAATTGGCCAGATAATTCTCCAGAGGAGGGACCACCGGCCTACTCTGCAGATCACTTATCTGCAACTCCGTCGTATAAACGGTGATGATTACCACAGGGTTGGAATACAACCGGATTCTCTTGCTATTACAAAACAGATTCCTGCTTTGGGCAAAACCTATGCGGCAGGATATAAAATCATATCAGAAGATGATTTATAACCGGTGGATTACTGAAATCACTTCCTGCCCGTAATCCAAAGATACAGACTCCTGGAATTTATGTCTGCAAAATTAACAATAGAAAAGATGGTTTACGGTGGGTATGGGCTTGCACGTACCGGATCGGGTGTGGTGTTTGTACACGGTGCATTACCCGGAGAGGAAGTCGAGGTATCGGCAGAGTCCAGGGTCAATGGTTCGACTATTGCCATTGCCAGAGAAATCCTCAAAGCATCTCCAGCAAGACGGGAGCCGCCATGCAGGTATGCGGGAGAGTGTGGAGGGTGTGACTGGCTGCATATAGAATATTCGGAACAGTTGCTCTGTAAAAAGGAGATCCTCATTGACTGTTTCAGACGAATAGGGAAACTTGAAATACCCGAACCGCAGGTTTTTTCCTCTCCCCAGACCGGATACCGTATCAGGGCCCAGATAAAGGTAAGCCGCAGTGCTTCAGGTTTCTTCAAAAAAAAGACAAACGAGATAGTGGAAATCCTGAATTGTCCACTGCTCTCTGATTCTCTGAATTCTCTGCTGGAAAGCGATCTTCCCGTCCGGTTGAATCCGGAAAAAACTGTCAATTTCAAGGTCATTGCAGGGGAGAATGGTGTTGCCTCTGTCCCGCCTCTCAAGAACCTGACATCCGATAAAACTGAGATCCGGGCAGGAGAGAGTGTTTTTATAGTGAATGGCAACAGCTTTTTTCAGGGTAACCGCTATTTACTTGGGCAGATGGGGCTCTGGGGAGCTTCAGAGGACACAGACAGAGGAAATCTCGTAGATCTCTACGGAGGTGTTGGTTTCTTTTCGGTGATGATGGGAAAAGGTTTTAAAAGGATTGTACTTGTTGAATCGTTGAGAGAGAATATACTTGAAGCAGAGAGAAATTTCGGGCTCAATGGCTTTACTAATTTTAAAGTTGTACATTCAGAGGTGGAAAAAGCAATAGACGCTGTTCCTTCAGAACCTGATTTGCTCATTGTCGATCCTCCCAGACCGGGGCTGACCAGAAAAGCCCGGGAGGCTGTCCGGAGTATCAAAGCACAGGAAGTTCTATATGTATCCTGCAATCCTTCAACACAGGCCAGGGATGTGCATTTTTTTGTTAAGGAATGCGGGTACAGAATAAAAAGATGTGCCCTCTTTGACCTCTACCCCAACACTCATCATCTTGAATCACTGATGCTGCTTGCAAGGGATTAAGCCATCATTATTCTGTATTTTTTCACCATCGTTACCGGGTAGTATGATTTCTTTGCTTTTTGCAGGCCCGGATTACCCAGATCCTGTTCCCGGTTAACAAACCGGGTTCCGGAGAGTTCTTTACTGCAGAATAACTGATTAATTGCTGCATAGATTCCATGAAACTCACTGCTGGCTTTTTCAATGTGAATCACTGCGGTGTCCCTGTTGAGCATCTCTGCAAATGTAAAGGCCTCCACTCTTCCGTTAATCCTGATAACCGCTCCCATCAACTGGAATCTCCTGTAATTGAGGATGATTTCACGTGTGGAGATCCACTCCGCTCTGAGAGCCTGGGTGCTGGAGCAGTGGTGATCCCTGCACCAACGGTCGCAAAAATCAAGACAGTCGCGGATCAATGATTCGGTAAATGGTTCCCAGGTAAATGAGTATTCTCTTAAAAAACGGTTAAGATGGTTTCTCTTAGAGTGATACTTTCGTCCCTGAAGACTGGAAAGATCTTCTGTCCTGTAAACATAATCGAAATGCTCTCTTGTGGGTTCGATTTGAAAACTGCCGTTATCCCGGAGTTCATCGATAAGACGCTGGTCTGCTCTGATAATGCAAGGGGTGGATTTGTTGTCCAGAGAGGAGAGCCAGTTGATGAATGCTTCGACTATACGCAGTCTGGGGCCGTTTCCTACCGGTTGATAGCCGAAAGTTTTTCCTTTCTCATCCACGGTGACAAGCAAAAAATTATCAAGCACAGACCATCTGAAATTGTAATACTTTCTCCATAAAAAAAGATTCGTAAAGGACATCTCTGATGTTTCGGGTTGATAATCCAGGAAAAAAGGCTCGATGAGAGCCCGGTCTTTAAGCTCCAGAGGCTTAAAATCCGGAAAAGGTGGGTATTTTGTCATTTTTGTCCGGTTTCTTTTTCGGGGTTGGTATCTTACTATCGATACCGATACTGATGCCGATACCGATGCCGATTTTGAGTGGTATAGCAATCAGTGAAATCAGGTTAATCAGTGGTCAAAGATCATCGAATTTTGCCGCCATTATAAAATCATTCATGGTGAGGCCTCCGACTTTGTGCGAATAAAGATCCACGACAAGATTGTTGTAGTACAGATGTAAATCAGGGTGATGTTGTTCTGACTCCGATATCTCTGCAATTTTCCTGATCAACCTCACAGCATCCATAAATGTTTCCGTTTTGATAGTTTTTGTGAGTTTGTGAGTCTTTTCCCGGTCAATCTCCCATCCCTTTAACTCCCTGAGAAGCTCTTCCTCCTGATTCTGATCTAAAGCCCTGGTGTCCTTATCCAGTGGAGTGCAGTGTTTTTCCTTCAGACTCATTGTTTCCTCCCGAATTTCTGTTTCCACATTCTCTCAATGAACGCCGATCTTCCGGATCCTGTTTTGTAGGCCTGATAATGCTGCGGGTTTTTCTGATAAAACTCCTGATGGTACTCCTCGGCAGGGTAAAACCTGGAAGCCGGCACAATTTCTGTGACAATCGGCTTGTCGAACATTTCTGATTTTTCAAGTTCCATTTTTGATTTTTCCGCCAGTTCTTTCTGTTTCTCATCATGATAAAAGATAGCTGTACGGTATTGAGTGCCTTTATCGGAAAACTGCTGATTCTTTGTTGTAGGGTCGATATTCCGCCAGAAGATTTCAAGCAGTTCTTCGTAAGAAACCTTTTCCGGATCAAACTCGATCTCTATAGCCTCAGCGTGACCTGTTCTGCCGCTGCTTACATCCTCATAGGTAGGGTTTTCTTTTGTGCCGCCGGTATAACCGACTCTGGTCGAAATTACACCTTCTGTGGCATCGAAAGGACCCTGCATACACCAGAAACATCCACCGGCGAATGTCGCCAGTTCGGTTTTTTGTGACATGATACACCTCCTTCTAGTTATACGTCTTTATGAATGTCGGTATTTTTTGCCATTCTTTGGGAGGTTTAGATGCCGATTTAGGATGTATATTCCATCTATGCCAAAAAAAATAGCGGTGCTTATGCCCAATTGGGTTGGTGATTTTGTGATGGCGCTTTCAGTGGTTGAAAGGAAAGCAAAGCAGCCTGAGAGTTCTGTTGTCCTTATAGTCCCTGAGAAACTCTCCGGTCTGGGAAAGCTACTAAGCCCACTCCCTCAGATTGAATACAAAAGGGAAAACCGGAAAGATTTTCTGAATTCCGTTTCCGAGATAAGAAGAGCCTCTTTTGATACTTTTTACCTGTTTCCCCACTCCTTTTCCTCTGCCTGGTTTGCTTTCAGAGCCGGAGTGCCTGTGCGGCGGGGTATCTCTTCTGAACTGAGGGGATTTTTGCTTACGGACAGGCTGCACAGGAGACTGGCTATCAGGAATGAGCATCTCACAAAAGAATACTCATCAATACTGGATGTACCCTATGTCAACCCTGAAGAGTGGAAAGGGGATTTGAGGACAGAAGCAGACCCGAAATACAGTGGTGCGGTTGTGTTATGTCCGGGGGCTGCTTATGGTCCGTCAAAGCAGTGGCCGGAATTCAATGTTCTGGTAAGATTGATGCACGATTCAAAGATAGTTATTCTGGGAGATAAGCGGGACAAGGAGGTTTCATCCAAAATCGCCAGACACATGCCCCATAAGGTCACGGATTTATGCGGAGAGACAACGCTTGAGGAGGTTGTCTCGATCATTGCCGGAGCTTCGGTTGTTATCTCAAATGATTCTGGTTTGATGCATGTTGCAGGTTATCTTGGTACACCGGTGGTGGGGATATTCGGTTCCACAACTCCGAAGTGGACCCGCCCGCTTGGCGCTGAAGTCCGGATCGCATCGGTTTATGAAAAGTGTTCTCCCTGTTTTGAAAGAACGTGCCCTGAGGAGCATTATTCCTGCCTGAAAAAAATTACTGCGGAATCGGTTATGGAACTGGTATCAGAAATCCGCAGATGAAGAGAAGATGATAAAAAGAAAAACTGTTTTACTTTTATTATTCCTTGTCAGTTTTCCTGCGATGGCTGAGGGGGGAAAAGATTTGTGGTTTGCCGGGCTTCGGCTTTCCAATAACCAGCGTTTCTGCTCCTATGAGCTTTCCGGTGGAAAGGAGCAGAAATACCAGAAGGCCAATCTTTATTCTTATGGTGCATCGTTAGGAAGGCAATTCTCTTTCCTCGGGAATTTGCGTTTAAGGGTTCCTTTTCAGATAGAATACGGCAGTGTCATCGAGGACACAGCTGATGCGGTTCCTCTGGATGATAACTCTGTCGAACAGCTTTATTTGTCAGTTGCTCTGTTTCACCTGGGAATTGTTCCTGAACTGCAGGTATCGCTTCCGGTGAGCAGTGACGCTGAAATCTTTTTCTCAGCGGGCGGCGGGGTTCACTATGTCAGGGCGAGGGAGGAGGAAACTATAGCCGGTAATTCATCCGTGAAAATAAACGATCCTTACCTGGAAAGCAGCCGTAATTTCTCTGTGAGTGCCGATGCCGGGGCCGGGTTTGAGATGAAAGTCAAGGACAAACGTCTCTCTATTCAGTATGGCTTCCGCTTTTGGGTACCTGTCAATTACAAGACCAGACGCGACCTTTTTCCCTACAAAGAAATCTCTTACAAGGAGATGTTTTTTACTCACAGCCTGCAGGTTATTCTGTTAGTCAGCCGTTGAGCATTTTCAGTCTGTCAGAAGCCCGGCTACCTGTGCGAGAAGTGCTGATGCTGCAAGCTCGGTCCGCAGCCGTGATGCTGCAATTTTTACATGCAGGATACCCGGGTTTTCGAGAATTTTCTCCTCGGCCGGGCTGAATCCTCCGGGTGGACCGATAAGAAGGTTTATTGTATCGGCATGGATAATTTTCTCTCTGTTCGAGTAAATACTTCTGCCATCGGGATCAGCCGTTATTACTATTCCAGACAAACTGTTCAGATGCGTAAATGCAATCGGCTGGTTCAATTCAGGAATCCACGGAGACAGGGATTGTTTTACGGAGGAGATCATTTTATTCTGAAGCCGCTGAAACTGTTTCTGCCATGCATTTTTCCACCACTGTTTCTGGGAGAATTCACAGATCAGCGGAGTTATTGACGCGGCTCCCAGAGCCGTACAGTCGACAAGTACTGTTTCGAAGGGATCTTTCTCCGGCATGCCGATAAAGAGATGTATCAGCGGTAAAGTTCTGCCTTTAAACCGTTTTTCTTCTATGATGCCTTCCAGTTGATGGTTATGGATTCCTCCATGGATGCATCTGTACATGTTCCCTCTTCCATCGGTGGCAAGAAAACTTTCTCCCTCAGAAAGTCTGAGCACATTTACTGCATGACGGGTTTCTTCCTGATCCAGAACAACTTTATCAGGACTTATCTGTCGTGTAAAGAAAAGAAAATGTCTGTAGTCTCTCATATTCAATCGCAGGCGGAGAATGAGTCGGTAAGTTTCAGTTCCTGCACCGACTTTTGAAACTTGTAGTAATGATGTAGTACCCTTTTATAGTATTTCATGGATAAAGGTTGTTTTCTGGACAGATTACCTCTAATTACTCCGGGACCGGCATTATACGCAAGCAGTCCCAGTTTGAAGTCTTTAAAACGGGAGATGAGTTTTGTGAGATAGGCGACACCAAGCACCAGATTCACCTCGGGTTTCAGCAGGTCATCGGAGCTGAGTTTTCCCATACCCATAAGGTTTGCCATTTCCTGTGCAGTTTCCAGTTTTATCTGCATCAGCCCCAGTGCCCCGCTTAGATTCCCGCTTCTGAATTTTCCCCTTGCACTGGGGTTGAAGAGACTCTCAACCCGGATTACTGCAAGCAGGAGAATGGGATCATACCCGTACTGTCTGCTGTTTGTGTAGATGATTTCAGAGAGATGATATATGGTATGAGGTGGTAATTTACTTCCAATAGAATGGCAGAGCAGTTGTGCAAGGCGGTTTTTTTCAAGGAGAACCTTTTTCTGGTGTTCGAGATAGATCCTTTCACTTTTCAGCGCTGTTATCTGAGAAGCATAACGATGACTGGTGAATTCGTTACGCAGGATAATTAAGCTGAAGGTAAACAGTGTCAGAAGAAGCAGTGTAACACAGATGATACTGACAAATTCAGAAAGCCAGATCTTGCTTCCATGAAATATGATACCGATGCGTAAGGCGCCGGGTGATTTTGGCATCAACGCTCCAAAACTGTGTCCGGAAGGATTCCAAGTTGTTCAAGAGGCTTGATACGCTCTGTAAGTCTGTCTATCTCTATCAGTGAATGTTCTTTCCATTGTGTCAATTTCAGAATTTCGCTTTGCTGCTCCTTGATATGTCTTTTCTGGAGGTGAATGATAAACCCCAGAGTCAGAAACCATCCGCACAGAACTGCAAGCAGAAACAAAGCTACCGGACGGGAGATGCGGATACCGGTTTTTCTGGAAAGGGCTTCACTTCTGCGGCGCAGGCTTTCCAGAAAGCCGCTTGAGGCCAGTATTGAAGAGTCGGGGAAGATAGGGATAATATTTGAGAATTGTGAAAAAGCTTTCCATAAGATTTCATTTTTAAATACCAGTTTAAGTTCCCCGTTTTTACCTTTTATGATATTGAGAAGCTGAAGAAACATCTGCACTACTGAATCATCGATGCCGGTGACTTTTTCCAGGTCGACGATGAAAACCCGGTTGCCATCCTCGAGGAGTACAGAGAATTTTTCCCTGATTTGAGGGATCTGCTCTTTATAGAAGGGACCGGAGAATGTGATCCACACCGCATCGTCCCTTCCCTCGATTGTAATATCCAGAGCATCAAAGCGCATCGATATTTTCTCCTTTTTTCTTGATTTTCCTGCAGGAGATTTTACCGATTATTTTCCACTTCGAGCTGGGTTCGAGGTTGACATTACAGGAAAGCACGATTGTTAATCCCTGGGGCTGAATTCCATGTAGATCGGATGCGGATTGAGGAAAAAACCAGATGTCAACGGGTTTCTGTGTCTGGAAAGTCATCTTTATTCCAGATATCCTGTCCTCAATACTCCATTTCGTTTTCGCTTCCACACAGCAGAGTTCCCATCCCAGTTTTTCTATTGATTCAGATCCGTGCTGAAACCTGACATCACCGCTTGAGAGTCCCTGAAGGCTGATTGAGAACTGGGTAGAGAATTTGAATTTACTGGCTATCAGGGAGGGATTGGAGAGTTGATATACAAAAGACAGCACAGCTCCGTCCTTCTCCAGACCAAAGACCTTTTCCAGGTTTATCGGGTAGAACTTCTCTCCCTGCAGGATGGATCCCTGGCGCAAAAGGGTTGCCTTTACCCCATCGGTGGTTTTTCTTACCTTGTAATCAAACTGGCCTGAAAAGTTGCCCAGATCTTTGCAGGTATCATTGAGCAGGTCTGAGCTCTTTGCTTCCTCTGAGAGCAGCCGGTCAAGAAACCATGTTCTGGATTTTCCCGGTGAGGTAATATTGGGTGGATGATGAAGAGAAGGATTATAGGCAGAGCAGAGATTGAGACTTCGTTCTCTGAAATCGAATTCGAAGATACTGCCGCCGTTTACACAATCTATATAGGTTTTCAGTGCTTTATTTGAGAGGACAATCGACTTGGATCCGTTACGCAGGAAATCGGTTATGCGGATCTGGCCGCCTTTAATGTTTTTCCGGGTATGGAGCGCATTTTCGACATCTATGAGTTTGGAGTAGGACCACAGCCTGTCGTTGAGATTTTCAAAGCCGGATTCTTTTCCCGGCAGCATACGATTTATATCCTGGACAAAATACAACTGTCGTTTCAGAGGGGGAATTCCTTTGGGATCATCAATGGACTGCAATTGATCATTTACTTCCATCAATTTGCGCTGCAGGATTCCGACCTGATCAAATGAGTAGACGTAATTGAAGAAATGGAGATCTGCCTTCTCTCTGACCCCGGTTCGGATACATGGAGGGATGTACTGAAGTCCCAGGGGCGGGGCTGAACTGATAAAGTCGCTGAACCTTACAGGTTGAAAACTCAGAAGGTGTTTATCGATTTCTGAAGCGGCAAAACTCAGCCATCTGAAGGGATCTGATTCACTTTCCGCCTGAAGAGGAACCATGTACTGTAATGCAATGAATTTTGATTGCTGATTATCCAGCTTATCTTGTGAAAAGATCTGATTTACCCATCCTTTGAAATCGGTAGGAGCGGTTGTGGGATAGATGATATCTGTGGTGATCAGAGGTATTGAGTTACCTGCGTATTCAGCCATCCAGTAGCCGCAGGCCGACCTGCTCTGAGGTGGAAGCATTTCACGGCTGAGAATAGTGTAATCGATTCCGCATTTACGGAGCAAATTGATAAAGGAAGGTTCCCAGTTGGAGAATGGGGGAAGGAAGCCGGCTGGTGTTTGACCTGTGAGTTCCGAGAAGACCTGCATACCGCAGGCGATGTTATCTTTTGTTAAGCTGAACGGAGAGAGGCTTAGAAATGGCTCGGTGTAGCCGGTCAGGATCCACTCCAGTGCTCCTTTTTTAAGAAGCTCTCTCAAGTTTGAAAGAAGTAGAGTATCTACGGTCTCAAGTATGTAACCTGGCATGACAATATTGAGTTTGAGATGAGGGTGACTGGAGACAAGGGAGAGGAGATTATCTACGAATCTGTCTGAAGAATCTTTCAGTGCTGCCCGTGGAATCAGTCTGTTTTTGAATGGGTGCAGGAGAAGTGCTATGCTTTCTCGTTTCATATACTATTCAATTTATAATTCTTCTGGATTTGTTTCAATGATGAAATTGATTTTCAGGTGTTGATGTTAATGAATTTAACTTGAAAAGGTAATTAGTAGCATTTATATTCTACTGTTTTAGTTTACGTCACGATTTTTGTTCCATAAACAAACTGCGGAGGATAGCAAGATGCCAAAATATGTCTATTTCTTTGGTGGTGGTAGGGCAGATGGTAATGAGTCAATGAAAAACCTGCTCGGTGGTAAAGGAGCCAATCTTGCCGAGATGGCCGGGCATCCAGCCCTTAAGTTGCCGGTTCCCCCTGGATTTACAATCACCACTGAAGTTTGCACTTACTACTACGATAACAAGCGCAGTTATCCTAAAGAACTGAAGGGTCAGGTGGAAAAGGCTCTGAAAAACGTAGAAAAATTGATGGGGAAAAAGTTTGGTGATACCAAAAACCCGCTGCTTGTTTCTGTAAGGTCAGGAGCCCGCAAGTCCATGCCGGGAATGATGGATACGGTTCTCAATATTGGTTTGAACGACAAGACTATCGAGGGTTTGATTGCCAAAACCAACAATCCAAGGTTTGCTTACGATGCATACAGACGGCTTATCATGATGTATGCTGATGTGGTGATGGAGAAAGCGGAAGGCCTTGAGCCCCATGGCGGCAAAGGGATCAGGAAAACTCTTGATGAGATGATGGATGAGATCAAGAAGGAAAAGGGCTATAAGAGCGACACGGATCTGACAGTTGATGAACTGAAGCATCTTGTTGTCCTCTTTAAGCAGAAAGTAAAGGAAGTGCTGGGTCATCCGTTCCCCGAAGATCCTTATGATCAGCTCTGGGGTGGTATCGGAGCTGTGTTCATGAGCTGGAATGGAAAACGCGCGGTTGAGTATCGTCGTATCGAGAGAATACCGGATGAATGGGGAACCGCTGTAAACGTTCAGAGCATGGTTTTTGGAAACATGGGTGAGGACAGCGCAACTGGTGTTGCTTTTACCCGCAATCCCGGAACCGGAGAGAACAAGTTTTACGGTGAGTATCTGACAAATGCTCAGGGTGAGGACGTTGTTGCCGGTATCCGCACACCTGCTCCAATCAACGACTATTCCAAGAACGAGCAGAGCAGGCATCTGCCCACTCTTGCAGAGAAGATGCCTGGAATCTACAAGAAGCTCGATGCTATCCAGAAGAAGCTTGAAAAACATTATAAAGACATGCAGGATATTGAGTTTACCATTGAGAACGGTACCCTTTACATGCTTCAGTGCCGTGTTGGTAAACGCAATGGAGTTGCCGCTGTACGCATGGCTACCGAGATGTACAAGGAGAAGCTCATCAATGCAGAGACTGCTGTGATGAGAGTTGGTCCCAACCAGCTTGTTGAGCTGCTTCTGCCGATGATCGATCCTGCTGCTGAGAAAGCTTTATCACCCATTGCCAAGGGACTTCCGGCGGGTCCTGGTGGTGCCAAGGGTAGAGCGGTTTTCACCTCTGAGGCTGCTGTAAAGTGGGCGCAGAATGGTGAGAAGGTGATCCTTGTTCGTGAAGAGACTTCACCGGAAGATGTTGACGGGATGCACAAGTCACAGGCGATTCTGACCTCAAAAGGTGGTATGACATCACATGCGGCTCTGGTGGCAAGAGGCTGGGGAAAATGCTGTGTGGTAGGCTGTGCTGATATCGAAGTGGGTGAAAATTCGTTCAAGACCAAATCCGGGAAAGTAGTTAAAGAGGGTGACTGGGTCACTATAAACGGAACTAAGGGCCTGGTTTATGAGGGACAGTTACCGCTGATCGATGTGGATCTTGAGCATAATACTTCCTACAATGATCTGATGAAGCTCTGTGACAGGTTCAGAGTGCTGAAGATCAGAACAAATGCCGACACTCCCAGAGATACCAAAAAAGCAATTCAGTTTGGAGCCCAGGGTATCGGTCTTTTCCGTACTGAGCATATGTTTTATGGTGAGGGTAGTGATAAGCCGCTTTTCCTGCTGCGCAAAATGATAATGAGCAGCACAAAAGAGGAAAGGGTAGCAGCACTGGACCAGCTCTCAGCTTATGTCAAGAAAGACATCAAGTCGACCATGGAAGTACTCAATGGTCTTCCTATCACCATCCGTCTCCTTGACCCGCCGTTGCATGAGTTTGTTCCTCACACCGAGGACAAACTTGCGGCTATAGCTGCTGAATTGAAAGTCAGTCTTGCTGAAGTCAAGAAAAGAGGGGAAAGCCTCAAGGAAAACAACCCGATGCTCGGACACAGAGGTGTACGCCTGGGAGTGACCTATCCTGAAGTTTCTGAGATGCAGATAAGGGCGATTCTTGAAGCTGCCGGAGAGCTGATTAAAGAGGGAAAGAAGGCTTTCCCTGAGATCATGATCCCTGTTACCTGCGCTGTTAATGAACTCAGCAACCAGAAACAGATCGTGGATAGAGTATATGCTGAAGTTTGTAAAAACCTTGGGCTGAGGAAAATTCCTTTCATGTATGGAACCATGGTTGAGATTCCTCGTGCTGCTCTTACTGCCAACAAACTGGCTGATGTAGCAGAGTTCTTCTCTTTTGGAACCAACGATCTTACACAGATGGGTTTCGGGTTCTCCAGAGATGACATCGGAAGTTTCCTGCCCGATTATCTGAATTCCAAGATTCTTCCTGATGATCCTTTCCAGACAATAGACCAGGAAGGAATCGGGGAGCTTATCAGGTTTGGTATCGAGCGTGGCCGCAGTACACGTCCTGAATTGAAGGTCGGTATCTGTGGTGAGCATGGTGGTGATGCCGAATCAGTCAAGTTCTGTCACCGGGTCGGAATGAACTATGTTTCCTGTTCACCGTTCCGTATTCCGATTTCCAGACTGGCTGCTGCTCAGGCGGCTGTGGAAGAGAGGACTGCTTCCAAAGCACCTGCCAAAAAGAGCGCCAAAAAGAGCGCTAAAAAAGCATCCGCAAAGATATCTTCTTCTGCAAAAAAAGTAGCTGCGAAGGCTAAGACTGCAGTTAAGAAACCTGCGAAAGCTGCTAAGAAGGTAATGTCTAAGAAGGCCGCCAGAAAAAGGTAAGCTTTCTTTAGAGTAGTAATTAAAAGGCAAGATTCGCTAAATGCGTTTCTTGCCTTTTTGTTAAGTGGTCAGATAGAATGTGGCTTGCTTCTGATGGTAAGCACCCCTTTTGCTCAAATAGCTGCGATATAGATGAAATTGTGACACTGCAAACAGTTCTGTTGAAAACAGGCTGTTTTGGGCCATAAAGAGCGCTATTTTTTCCAATGGCGGTTCATTGAGACGGGCAATTGTGATGTGGGGATGAAACCGGCGCTGCTCAGGGGCGATTCCGATGGAGTTCAAGGCGCGTTCGATTTTGCCCTGCAATCGGAACAGTTCCGGATTTTCTGCGACTCCTGCCCATAGTATCCGTGGATGTCTTCTGGGTGGGAAGTAACCGACCCCCTTAAGTGAAAGCTCAAATGGTGGCATTGAAATCGTTTTCAGAACTGCTATTATCTGCTCTTCCATGATGTTGTCCACTTCCCCAATAAAACGGAGCGTCAGGTGGATCTGAGAGTAGTCAACCCATTTAGCACCGGGAATTGCCATATAAAGATCTTCGATATCGTCTTTAATGCGCTCCGGTAGATCGATTGAAACAAAAAGGCGGGCCATTGGACCTCCATTGTTATCGAGTTGGCCTTATTTTTGCAGATTTCCCCAGAATATTATACCAGATCTATTTTATATACGTTTTTATCTCTGGAAAAGCAAAGGGCAGATTATATGATTCCAGTCTTGAAGGTTTCACAGATGCGGCAGATAGACAGTGATACCATAGGGGATAATGTAACCCTGGGATATTCATACATGTTGAAGGCGGGAATGGGTCTTCTGAATCTGGCCAGGGAAATGGTTCCGGATAACAGGTCCGGTGAGATCGCTATTATCTGTGGGAAAGGAAATAACGGTGGTGATGGATATGTGGCAGGTAGGATGCTGATAGATGCCGGATATAAAGTGATGTGCTTTTCGCTTTACAACACAGAGGAACTCAAGGGAGAGTGCAAAATCGCTTTTAACGAGTATATAAGCCAGAAAGGCAACCACCTGGTAATCAGTGATCCTGCGGATCTTTCCAACCTCTCCAGGTATAAGCTTATTATTGACGCGATGCTTGGGACCGGACTTCAGGGTGATCCTCATGGATTGTGTGCAATGGCTATAGAGGCTGTAAACATTTCAGGTGTTCCGGTTCTGGCAGCCGATACCCCATCGGGGCTCAACAATGATACCGGGATACCCGGTAATCCCTGCATAAAAGCCGCTGTTACTGTGACTATGGGATATCCCAAAATCGGGCTTTACTTTTACCCTGGGAGGTTAAATGCGGGGAAAGTAGTTGTTCAGGATCTTGGTTATCCGGAAGAAGTTGTAGGGGAGAAGAAGAACTGGCTCTGTTTCCCGGAACTGGAGGACATGGCAGGGTTTTTCCCGAAGAGGCACCCTGCCGGGTCCAAGTATGATCATGGAGTAGTACTGATGCTTTGCGGGTCCAGAGGAATGACAGGGGCAGCCACACTTGCAGCTGAATCGGCATTGAGAACAGGCTGCGGCATGGTTCATCTTGCTTCACCGGAATCTCTCATACCATTGCTTTCCGTAAAACTGACTGAGACAGTTCTTCATCCTGTCAATGAAACCGGAAGCGGAACAGCGGCTTTCAGTGCGATTGATCAGATAAAAGAACTCTCGATTAATAAACAAGCCCTGTGCGTAGGGCCGGGGCTTTCGCATCATGATCAGACTTCACGGCTGGTAAGAGAAATTATTAAAACAATTCCACTTCCCACGGTTCTGGATGCCGATGGAATAAATGCTTTCAAGAACTATACAGAGGAATTGGGAAATCATGCGGGAGACCTGCTGATTACTCCTCACAGAGGGGAGTGGCATCGTTTGTTCGGCAGCCTTCCGGAAGATCCCGCTGAGATTGTAGAAACTCTCAAGAGAAAGGCAAGAGAGTATCAGATGACAATACTGATGAAAGGAGCCCCTGTTATTATCGCCGGATACGACGGAAGTGCCTATATTCTTCCTTTCGGCAATTCCGCGCTTGCTACAGCGGGAACGGGAGATGTTCTAAGCGGAGTAATATTATCTTTGATGGCACAGGGGTTACCGGTTATCTCATCAGCAATTCTTGGGAATTACATCCAGGCAGAAGCTGGAACTCTGGCAAGTAAGCACTATGGTGAGCATTCTGTGATCGCAACGGATGTGATGGGTAATATTTTCAGAGTTATACGATCTATTTCGTATAACAAGCCAGTTTTAAAGCATAAACCGGTTCAATCAGTTTGAACCTGAATTTTACAATTTGAGTTCGTGTTTATTCAGCCTGGTTTTGATTGATGGTGATAGAATAAAAATGGACATCACGGACTGGAATGCAACCCGCAATGTCCACTTTACAGAAGCGCGGAAAACTCTATTCTTTAATTACAAATCTTCCCCGGAACATTTTTACACCGGTTTTTATCTGATAAAGGTATAGACCTTTTGTTAAATTCAGTCTGATCGGATCCCTTACTATTCTACCGGTAAATTCTTTATTCATGAGTAACTTGCCGTTTAGTGAATAGATTCTCAGTGAAGCCTTATTGCCTTCGGGATTGTTGAAAATGAGATTCCGTCCATTGATTTCTATCATCTTCCGGGAGAGATCTTTATTCTCAACAGATTGTGAGGATGCAAGGATGTCAAGATTGGACAGAATTCTGCCCCTCGTTCAATAAAGCTGACTTAATGGTAACCGATGATCTGGAAATACCCGATGAGGGAGGCAGAATAATGCTGGCCAGTGTTAAAGGATAATCCTCATCAACATCATCCTTTATGGCAATAGCAATTTTAAGATGTCTGCTTTTGGAATCTACCATTGAATTAAGTGTAGCGCCTCTCAGTGACGTCTTGATGCTACCCTGGCTGATGTTTACCTTCGAATATACTGGATTGAGAATTCACCTGCAATGAAACCCTTTAAATTGAATCTGATGATGGTTTCTTTCTGGTTTAGCAGATGAGGATGAATCTTTTTAAGCGCGACCTCACGGCCAAGCTTGCTGTCGATTGCAAGAAAAACCGAGGCCATTCCCCCGGAGTTGATTTTTCTGATTATCTGGTAGCGGAACGGTTCCTGATTGTTTTCCATTCTGGCTTATAAATTACCTTTTAAGGTTCTAAAGAGGCAACAAAGGAGATGTTGATCAGGGTGATTGTAAAATGGACATACCGATGAGTGTCATATCAGGGATATAAACAGTCTCGAAATTCACCAGTTTCTCAATAAGGGGCCAGGCGCCTCCGGTTGAGACAATCCTGAAATCTAAAGATGCAAAAGAGCCTTTATAAGACTCCACAATGTGATTCAGAGCTCCGGCAGTGCCATTTAATACCCCGGCCCTGATACACCACTCAGTTGATCTCCCCGGCAGAGAGAATTCCCCTTCCGGCATGATTTCAGGGAGCGCGTCTGTAAATTTATGAAGGCTTTGCAGTTGCATCAGGATTCCCGGAAGGATTGTTCCGCCCTTGAATTCATGATCAACCAGAAGATCCACAGTTATGGCTGTTCCTATACTTATAATAATGAGATTTTTCTCTGGAAAGACGGCGTTTCCGTAAAGCGCATGCGCAATTCTGTCTGCTCCCAGGCAGTTTATATTCTCATAGTCAAACTTTACCGGCAGTTCCGGATTATATTTGAACTCGATAACATTTCCAAAGGTTTTCCGCAGCATTCCGGCTGACCATTCCCTGGCTTTTCTTATCCCGCCAGCAAGAACGATCCGCCCGATATCACCATGGCCTTGCTCTTTAAGTGAGTGCACAGAAGGAAGCAATTGGTGTTCAATTTCTGAAGAGGGAAGATCCAGTCTGCTCATGCACTGCAGCTCTTCAGGGTCTATCAACCCAAGATGGGTTCTTGTATTTCCGATATCGATCGCGATTGTGTATGCCATTGCTCTTTATTCAGAGAAAGTTCAGTGTCCCGGAACCGACATAAATATAATCACTATCACGCCGTATACACAGCCTTCCATCTACTTCCACAGAATGCAGCACCCCCCTGACCTCTCCAATCTCAACCTCCGAACTTTTTCTGTACAGATGATCCAGGTATCTGATGTGAAGAGATATCTGGTCGGCGGAAAGGTTGATATGAAAGTTTTCCAGAATAGAGCGCAGGAGCAGGGTTCTGGAGATGGTTTGTCCGGTTTCGATAAGAACCGAAGTTGCCCTGTCTTTGATCTCAGGCGGAAAATCGCAGGCTTTGATATTTACATTTATACCAAAGCCAATTACCAGGAATTCAGGATTAAACAGATGGTTTTCCAGCAGAATTCCGCAGATTTTCCTCTCTGCCCAGTAAATATCATTCGGCCACTTGATTCCCAATGGAGAATCCGGGAATAGTTTCAGGATGGAATCGTGTATGGCAAGTGAAATTGCCCTGTTGAACTGAAAGTGTCTGCTCAGGTCTGAAATCGGCGTAATGATACTGACCCAGAGACCGCCGGAATGCGATGAGAAAAAGGAGTTTCCAAGCCTTCCACGTCCGGAACTCTGGCTGTCTGCCTGAATCACTGTAATCCCTGATTCGGGAATGTCCTCTAAAGACCGGCCGAAGAGGTTTGTTGAATCGATATTCTCGAGATGGATGAATTTCCGGACAAACGGCAGTCCATTGAGACAGTCGGGTCTCATCCTGCCTGCTTGATCACCAGGTGAATGTCAAGAGCCGGTGCACTGTGGGTGATAGCTCCCGATGAGATGAAATCGACCCCTGTGGCGGCAACTGCGGCAATATTTGACAGCGTTATATTTCCGCTTGCTTCCAGCTCTATATTGGAATGGTTTTTCCTGATATGTTCCACGCATGCCTTCATATCTGCAAGGGACATATTGTCAAGCATAATTCTGTCGGGCAAGTACTCTACTGTCTCCAGGAATTCCTCAAAAGACTGGACTTCCACCTCCACTTTCAGGTCTTTTTTATCTGACCTGAAATCTAACGCCTTTTTCAGAGCATTTGCCGGACCACCGCATCGTTTGACATGAGTATCCTTGATAAGGATCATATCAAAGAGGCCGAAGCGATGATTGAGTCCGCCACCGTGTAAAACAGCTTTCTTCTCAAGGAATCTCAGGCCAGGGGTGGTTTTTCTCGTGTCAAGCAGTTTCGTGCCGGTATGCTCGATAGCTTTTACATACTGGGAAGTGACAGTGGCAATTCCGCTTAACCTCTGCAGAAAATTCAGTATGATCCGCTCGCCTGCCAGAATCCCCTTTATCGGCCCATGCAAGATGCAGATCATCTTTCCAGGCGCGACCTGATCACCATCATTGCAGCATATCTCGATTTTTATTCTGCTGTCGATTTTTTGAAAGAGAGGCTCTATCAGGTATATACCCGAAAGAACGCCATGTGATTTGCATTTAATAACAGCTTCCGCCATATCACTGTCGGAAAAAACAGCTTCCGAAGTTACATCGCCTCTCTCATCGAGATCTTCCCGCAGTGCACAGGCAAGAAGGACATCCAGATATTCTTTTTCACTGTCGATTTTCATAAGAAACCAATCTGCAGACCGGCATAAAACTCCCAAAGCATATCTTCCGGTTCTGCGGTGTTGTTTAAATTGTCAATGTTATCCATAAAGAGTGCTTTTACTCCTGCTTCAATCGCAGTGTTGAGGAATAGCGGTTCTGTCAAAAGATATCCTCCGAATTCAGTGCCCCATGAATATATAAGCTTTCCTCCTGCAGGCAGGGTTTTCCCATGGAACTGCTGAATATACAAATCTCCGTATTTCAGAAATGGTATCAGTTCATTATTAAATCTGCACATCAGTTTGTATGAAAAATCACCTGATACATCGATACTGCTGGTTGAGTCTGTCTGAATCAGCCTGATCTGATGCTTTCCCAGAAAATCCTGTTTGTATTTAAAATCGATATCTATGCCTTTAAATGGATTGGAGTTAAAAGACAGTTGAAAGCCTATAGCCCGTCTGTCATTTGACAGGTAATTGTTCTGGGTTATAAGGGTATCAGATGTGGATGCGCTTTTGATGCGGTAACGGTTAAGGAGGTAATGTGAGTCAAACTGATGAGACATTAGTCTTCCGGTCTCACCGATAAAGCTCAACCCGAGTCCTGTCCTGTTAAAATTGCAGTATACGGTCGGCATTCTCAATATCAGCCCATCATTATGCGGCTGAAGCTTTTGAGCCAGTTCAAAAGAGAGCCGGAGCTTTATCTTGTGATTGGAGATAATATCGGAAGAAAAGTTGAATTCATAAATATGGGCGTTGGAAATGTCTTCCTGCGGATCAGGAACCAGTGTGCCGGATGAAGGTTGTTTAAAGTACCTGAAGTTTCCTGAATTGTCACGATTTTTATGCTGATCCAGGTCAAAATAGTATCCCAGGCCCAGGGAATACATGGATGGTTCCATGCTTAAGTAAATTCCACCGATCTGTGGATTAGTGACATCTGATAAAAAGGCTCTGATGCCGATTTCTGAGATTTGTACCTGACCCTTTACCCCTATCGGATGAAATATCTCCCGGGGGTCCTCATTTGTAAAATCGTTGACTATCAGCCCGTGGCCGAGAGTATAATTCCTGATCGAGCCTGCATAGATATATGTGGAATCTTTACCGATAAGTATATGCTCCAGTTTATCGAGCAGTCCTGCCCTGGACTTAAAGCCGTAATTTATCCTGTCCCGGTAATCTTCAGCAAATCTTAATCTGAGGCCAAGTGAAAATACCGGCAGGTTCAGGGATGGCTGGATCGTTAAAGCTGGATACCTCTTTCCATCGTAAAAACCGATATCAGTGCCTGCTGAAAGGATCAGTTTATTCGATGCGGCATAAACAGGTCGTTGCAACGGTGTATAAAACCTGGTCTCACTTTTTTGACTTTCGAGTATGATTCCGTAAATCCTGTCCAGGCTGAACTGGTTTTTGGGCATCTCCTGATCTGAAGGTTTGTTCGATTCTGGCGGCAGAGTCTGTGAGGGGGTGAGATGGCTTCCGGTCCCGTAATCCTCTGTGGGCTCGATTTTCATCGCCTCCATCTCATTTTCAATAAACTCATCACCAAAAAGGGATTTGAGAAGGGCTGTGTGCCGGTGGGTAATAAAGAGCGGAACCGCAGGTTCTTTACTGGGCAGGACCATTGTGGTCATTCCCGGATGCAGCTCTAAGCCTTTCTGATGAGCGATATTTCTTACGTAAACCAAACCGCCAAGAGAGTGGAATCCGGATTCTCCGGTTTTGATATCCGCGACCGTGGAAACCGAGCCGCTGTCCATTTCACAGACTGCGTTTGCCGTGTAAATTACCGTATGGCATCCTGATACGGTTTTCGTGTAAATTGCACCGCCAAAGAGAGTCAAATTAACTTTTAATACTGAATCCTGCTGGCTTGTTGTCGAAATATTCAGCAGAACCCTGGAGTTTGACCCTAAAATCACCTGGTTGTTATTTCCAAAAGTCAGGATAAGCCTTGTCTGGAAAAAAGTTTCCACAAGGTCATTGTCTGAGAGCTTTGACCCGCTTGAGATCTTTTCCCATTCCCTTTTATCAGGCCTCTGCACCTTTGCGTTGCCTGTAATAGAGTGCACCTCAAAGGTTTGTGCAGAGAGAAGGGAGGTAAAGATACATATCAGGAAGATGTATGCTTTTATTTGACTCATCAGCAGCCGGATTGGATAAATTCTGAACAAAGCTGTCTTAGCTCAAAATAATACCTTTCCAGCGGTCTGTAGTAAAGTGTTTTTCATTATATATATCCTGTAATCGTGCATTTTTGCAGCCATTTTAAAACACTGAGACAATGCGGGGCAGGTGAGAACCCCTGGTATTTTTGGGTCGACAGGGATTTTCTTTTCCTGTATACTCAGGATTGATGAAGGAAAGACCATATCTCCTGCGGCCTCTGCCTCAAGTACTTTTGATTCTGGGTGTCGCAATCCTGTGTTATTTCCCGTTTGCAAATAAGGCTCTGCATATAGATGCTGACATGCTGGTGTATACAGCCCGTCAGATAATCGAAAATCCTGTCGATCCTCCTCTGGGTGATTACGGGCGCCACATGGTTCTGCATGATAAAACTGAAATGCCTGAAACGAGTGTGTTTTTCCGCTGCGGCCACCCCCCCCTTCTTCCTGCAATTCTTGCTTGCAGCATTGTTCTCTTTGGTGACCGGGAATGGGTTTTTCATACAGTTCTGTTTGCGTTTTATGTTCTGGCCATTGTTTCTGTCTGGTACCTTCTGGGAATGTTTTTTTCACCCGGTTATCAATCAGCAGGTACTCTTCTGTGGACGGTTTCTCCGTCTTTGCTTGTAAACAGCCACAATGTGATGTGGGATGTGCCGATCACAGCACTGATGTTGTTGTCTCTTGTTCTTTTCCTTTACGGACTCAGAAAAGACAATGGAATCTTTATTCTGTTTTCAGGAATTGTCACCGGGCTGGCCGCACTTACCAAAACCAATGCCCTGCCGCTCTATTTTCTTTTCGGGCCTTGCCTGATTCTGAAGAGAAAATGGAGGTTTTTACTCCTTTGGTGCATTCCCGCAATATTGCTGCCGCTGATCTGGGTGGGGCATAATATCATTGTGTATAAAAAAATCCAGTACATTTCAATAGGGTGGTTTGGGTTGAGTCCCGGTGATGTACGGTACAGGATAGAGCGTTTTGTAAGCTATGCCGGAGGAGCATTGATACTTCCTGTGTTCTGGTACTGGCTGATGCTGGCCAGAAGAAGTTTTCGAGCCCTGGCAATCACTTCATCCATCGCTGTTTTCTGGGGTGTACTGCTTATTGTAGTACTGAAAGAACCGGTATGGCTTGGTCTGGCATATTCATTTTTTACTGCCAGCGGTATCTGGATTTTGTGGAAATCTGTTTTTGTAAAGATATCCGGAACAGGCGCAGAATCTTACGAAAGCAGACTGATAGGAGCTTATTCACTGTTGTACATAGGAATAATGATAATGCTTCCGTCAGCGATGGTCAGGTATATGCTGCCTCTTATTCCAGTAGGACTGATAGTGCTTGGTGAAGAGATCCGTTTTTTGAAGCATCGCAGATTATTCCTGTCATCTGCAATTCTTTTTTCCTTTGTCTTTTCCATAGCTCTGGCCTGTGCCGATTATTTTCAGAGTGATTCAGACCGTAAACTTCCGTATTTACTGAACAGGAAAGGGTACTATCCTGAGGATACGTGGTATTTCGGGCGTCTCTCCTTTGATTACTATCTCTCGAGGGCAGGATATCGCAATATCAGGATCGATAAGGATAGACCTCAGAAGGGGCACTATCTGGTGGAAAACGTGATACCGGGAGATTACAAGGCACGGGAATTCCTGCAGGGATTGACTGCTGTACCAGTCGATACAATTAACCTTTATAACTGGCCTGTGCGTACCATGGGATTCAAGGGCGGATTCTACGGGGCCGGCCGGATCCCTTATTCTGTCAAGTTCGGGGCTCCTCAGAAATCGTATTGCGTTTTTGTTTTGCAGTGATGATCTCTTCCATCGTCGGTATCGGTATCGGAATCGGTATCGAAATGTAATTTGTTATTCATTCTGCTTCTGCAGGCCTGTTAACTGTTTCCATTGTATGATACCCATGGAAATGACAATCAGAAGAAGCGAAACCGGCATTAGCCACATGAAATTCAGACCATAGTTTCTTGCTAATCCGCTCCATAAGGTAGAGAGACCCTGAAAAGTCTGAAAATCACTGAAATCAATTTTGTCTCCATCTACAAAATTATTCCATTGCTGTATGCTTGAGCAGTAACTTTTAAAGTCACTGCAGGAGTAAATTTCAGGTTTCCCCTGGAGCTTATTGATTAAAAGTTTTTCGGCTATAATGAGGTGGGAACCAGTGACCGTGCGATGATCGGTATGGAAATAGTATATCTGCTGGTACCATACCAGTGCACCTGTCAAATTAATTATAACGGCAGCTGACAATAGAGAGACAAACAGAGCTTTTTTCAAACAGCCTTTGTTCAGTTTACTGATAAATTCGGGAAGAAAGATGTGGGTTATAATAAGGGAGGGGAGAATCAGTCTCGGTCCCCAGCACCATCCTCCATGCCAGTCATGCCATTTTGAATAGAAAAGAAGGTTACCCAGGAACATAAGAAGAACCATAGCAGTAAGATTACGGTATTTTTTCCAGGCAGAATAGATTGACAGAATGCATAAGATAACGAGCGGGGAAAAGAGGAAAAGAGATTTTGATGGGGAGAAAAGCAGCCCGCCGAGACCTGTGAGAAGCGGTGTGGTGAATGCGCTCTGTTCCGCTCCATACCCGGTATCGAAGATGTTTCCAAACCGGTAGATGTTAAGTCCTGCCATGATCAGTACTGCGGCTGCCGGCCAGAATAAGAGTGTCGCAACCCCTGCTGGTGTAACTCTCCTCCGGATAATGAGATAAATCCCCCATCCGATAATGCATCCTGAGTAAATCACATTCCCGGGTTTAAGCAGAATCAGTGCTGATGAGATGAGACCGTATATGTTTCCATTTTTGATATCGAGGTTTTCACCTGAGAGCATTCTTAGCAGAAATACAAGAAGCAGTGCGGTGGTGGGGATTTCAGAATGGGTTATCTTTGAGTAAGGGAGAAGAATCGATCCCGCAGCAATGGAAATGATACTTAAGAGAATGATTTTTCCTGAGTATCCCATTTTACGGAACAATCTGAAGAAAAGAAGAATTGTAAAGGAGGCTATTATAGTATTTGTAAAAACCGCCAATCCATAGAGCAGAAAAATTTCTTCTACAGGGATAACTGTTGCAGTGGTTTTCGCCAGGAAAGCAGCGGGAGTGAACAGAAATGCGTAAGCGATTCCATACTTGCTGTAGGAGAGACCATCACGACCTGTTTTCAGGTTTGGAAAATTCCCGGTGGGTTCCACAGAAAGTTTCCCTTCACAAATAGAAGCTGCTGTGGCCACACTGTATTCAGTGTCCGATGGGAGATTTCCCATTGGAATGAAAATCAGGAAAAAACAAAATGAGAGAAGGAAGTATGTTCTCTCAGGCGGGAATGTCTTCATTATTTTTTTTGCCTAATGATTACACAGAGCGGAAACGCAAAAAGCCGCTGTTTTCTATTTTAGCACTCCGGGAGGGTACGGTTCAACCTCTGTTTTCTGCTTCTCAATCGGGGTCGGTATCGGAATCTGTATCGGAATCGGTATCGAAGTAAATTAGCCTCCGACCACACAATGCCGTTTCACATCAGGTGCTCTTCCGAGAGCCGGAAAAGCTCGCTTACAGACTGATTATAATGCAGATGGTTAATTGTCGCTGCGAATCTTCTGGCCAGAGAATGAACCTTGACAAAACTAAGATTTTTGATTGCGGGAATTTGAGGAACCGAATCTGTGGTGTGAAACTCCTTCAATCCAAACTTCTCATGAAGTTCCACAATTCTGGGAATGTACTCCTCTTTGACTTTAAAATGGCTTACTGCAGCGTATATCTCATGTACTCCGTTCTGGTAAAGCCATCTGCAGGCGTTAATAATGGAGGAGCCTGTCACAGTCTCATCATCGGTAATAATGGCTGTTTTTTTGTCGCTTATGTCCCCGATAATTCCGAGGAGGTTTGCGCGGTCTTTCCCGGGTCTGAATTTATTGGCAATCGCGTATGGGATGTCCATGGCATCGGAGAAGTGCACAGTCATCTTTGCCCCGCCTGCATCAGTTGACACTGCTACGACATCGTCGCGGCCTTTGAATTGACTGAAGATATCCAGAAAAAGATCGAGCCCGCTGAGTGCAACAAGCATCATTTCCGGTTCATAAAAACCGTAAAGAGAGAGAGCATGCGGATGATATGTGAGATGAATATTTGCACCCGCGATCTTCAGTTGATCTGAAAACAGACTGGCAAGCGTTGCTTCCCTGGCAAGGAAACTTGGCTTGTCCTGTCTTGAGTAAGGGTAATATGGTGTAACAACTGTAATGCTTTTTGCTCTGTGTGCTCTCAGTGTCCGGATCACCTGGAGGAGCTGCTGAATATTTTCGTTGACAGTGTTTGGAGAGATGAATTCATGAACGCACTGGAAAACGTAGGCATTGGAACCGGCTACATGCTGTCTGAGCCTGGGGCAGGTCTCCTTGTCGGCAAAAATGGTTGTGATCGGTTCACTGTAACTTCCAAGCAGCGGGATTGATTCCAGTTCACTGTTGTTTTCCCGGAGCATGGCCTCATATTCGCGCCTGACAGATTCGGCAAAGTCGATACCTGAATTACATGCCACGAAGAGGAGCCATCCGTTCGGCCCGGAAAGGCCTCGTTTTTTCAATTGGTCGAATTTTTCAGGAGTAAGGAACTGGCTTGAATATTCTACTCTATCCATTTCACTCTCTTTACTTTCACTTTAAGAATATTCCGCACCACCACTCGTTCTCCGACTCATCTCCAGCTAGTCTGCATCCTATACGGAGCGCCTCTTCGATTGCTTCCTCTCTCTCTTCCTTCAGAATTCCCGACCAGATCATCATTCCTCCATCCCTGAGCAACTCTGACACTGCGGGGAGCAGAGGTTTTGACTCACTTATAAGCATATTCATAATGACAATGTCGAAAATTTTTTGTGGACGGATGCAGTCAAGTGTTCCGATGAGGAAACCGATTTTTCCGTTGGGGGGATTAAGAGAACGGTTTTCAGAAAGGTTTTCCAGGCAGTCTTTATCGATTTCAATTCCGAGAGCTTTTGATGAACCACAGAGATCAGCTACAAAGCAGAGGATTCCGGATCCAGTCCCGATATCAAGCAGCACTTTCCCTTTAAGCCACTCTTTACGGGATAGAAGGGCGCGGCTGGCCAGACGGGTGGTTTCATGATGGCCTGTTCCAAAAGCCATTTTGGGTTCAATCTTGATCCAGGTATCAGTTTTTTCCGCTGAGGGCGGCAGCCAGAGAGGAGAGACCCATACACCTGGAGCCAAAAGGGCCGGCTGCATCGATTCCCGCCATTTTCTGTTCCAGTCCTGGTTTTTTACTTCCTTTAAACTTGTATTCTGCAACCGGGAGCGTCTCTTGAGGTCATCAAAAGCAACCTGAGCAGCTTCCCTGTCATTAAAGTAGGCCGTTACCTGTATACCTTCGGAGACAACTCTCTCCTCGCTTCCCAGTACCCCGATGGAGTACCAGTAGCCTTGGAGAGTGTCGAGTTCCTCCTCAGGGATCGTGCCGCTAACGGAGAAGTATGACAAAAGAATCTCCCTTATGATGTTATGGTTTTTGAGCGCCTGATGGCGCAGAACTCTCCACACATGCTGCAGAGAGAAGAATCATCTGAGGGTGGGAGAGATTGTCGGTAGATTCGGGCTTTTTCCGGATCTACACAGAGTGAGAGCATCCGTTCCCAGTCAAGATCCACCTTTGCTCTGGAGATGGAGTTGTCCCATTCTATTGCGTGGGGATTTCCCCTTGCTATATCTGCAGCGTGAGCGGCAATTTTCGATGCTATAACGCCTTCCCGCACATCATCCAGTGATGGGAGACGAAGGTGCTCGGCAGGTGTGACATAGCACAGGAAATCAGCCCCTGCCATCCCGGCAACTGCACCGCCTATTGCGGCAGAGATGTGGTCGTATCCCGGGGATATATCGGTCACAAGAGGGCCAAGCACGTAGAATGGTGCGTTTTCACACAGTGTTTTCTCGATCTGAATGTTGGCTGCTACCTGATTGAGGGGTACATGGCCAGGACCTTCAACGAACACTCCGACATTTCTTTCTCTGGCCCTTTTGACAAGATCACCAAGAACGATCAGTTCCTCGATCTGAACCCGGTCTGTGGCATCATATAGAGCGCCGGGCCGGAAGCCGTCACCCAGGCTGACTGCCACATCGTACTCTGCAAGCAGGTCAAGAAGCCTGTCGTATTGTTCGTAAAGAGGATTTTCCTTTCCGTTGCAGTGGATCCATTCCATTATTATGGTTCCGCCCCTGCTTGTGGCTCCGGCAAGTCTTTTTACCTCCTTGAAGCGGGAAACAGTTTGCATGTTGACCCCGCAGTGGAGTGTGAGGAAATCGATACCCTGCTTGCAATGTTCCTCGATAACTGCGAACATATCATCAGCAGTGATCTCCAGCACCGATTTGCCGTTTTCCCTGGCTCTCATCGCCATCTCATAGAGTGGTACTGTGCCAACCGCAACAGAGCTCTCCTTCATTATTTCGGTTCTGATGGCTGCGAGGTCACCGGATGTGGAGAGATCCATTATCGCATCCGCACCATGATGAATCGCCACCTTCATCTTTTCTATCTCATCTTCGATTCTTGCATGAGAGGAGGAGGTGCCGATATTTGCGTTGATTTTTATACGGGTAGGTGGACCGATAAGCAGCGGTTCTATTGATCGAAGCCGGTTTTTAACAAGGACAACTGTTCCGTCTGCTATAAGGCTGCAGAGCTTCTCCGGATTGATACCCTCAAGAGTTGATGCCCTTTTGATTTCATCTGTAATAATCCCGGCTTTTGCCTGTTGTACTCTAGTCACTCATCTGCTCCACTTCAGTATTAATGAGATTTTTTTCAGTGTCAAAG
Organism: Fibrobacter sp.; assembly: GCA_012523595.1. Taxonomy (NCBI): domain Bacteria; kingdom Pseudomonadati; phylum Fibrobacterota; class Fibrobacteria; order Fibrobacterales; family Fibrobacteraceae; genus Fibrobacter; species Fibrobacter sp. The sequence goes on along the minus strand of JAAYIG010000212.1, from coordinate 14,633 downwards.
AAGAAAATACTGAAAAAGTGTGTGTGTCTCTGAAAAGATAATAAAATAGATCTGTGATGGACATTCTGCGATAAAAATGTGGCACAGCTTATGCAATTTAAACCAGAACCGGCCATATCCTTGTAAAAATTTTGTTCAAATGGTATTATTACCTAAACAAAGCCAATCTAAATGGCGCAGGTTTTTCACTAATGTTGAATGTCGGAATCACCTAATCTATTTTTTGGTAATTTCTTACTGAGCTGGATGGAGGGAACAAATGGCAAAGAAGCTGACCAAAAAGCAATTGGATTATTTCAAGGAAAAACTTCTTTCTGAAAAGCAGAAAGTCCTTGAGGGGATGGATGAATTGCAGCAGAGCAATCTCAAGCAGTCCATTTCTGATTCTGCCGGAGAAATCTCCCGCTACAGTTATCATCTGGGAGATGTGGCATCTTTGTCTTACGGGAGAGAATTCTCTATGGGGCTTGCCGAGCGTCAGCAGAAGTATCTGGAGCAGATCGATGAGGCTCTTCAGAGGATCGACGAGGGAAGCTATGGGGTGTGCAAGGTAACCGGTGAACTGATACCGGTTGAACGTCTGGAAGAAGTACCGGTCGCCAAATACTCCGTGAAAGGTAAAGAGATCATGGAGAAACGTAGACGGCAGGGCGTGTAGGCACTACCTCCCCCCATCTGTTCTTCAGGTTCCCGGCACAACTATGCCGTCGGGAACCAAACCCTGAAAATAACCGGAAATAAAAAAGTCTACATGAAATGCGGGTCTATCTTTCAATTTTCTTGCTTTTTATTTTTCCGGTTCTAATTTCAGGTAAACCATCAAATGAATGTATCTCCTTCCTGTTAAGTAACTCCACCCTTTCTGAATGCAAATCAAAGAATAAGAGCATTGACTGCCTCCAGTTAAAGCGGTTTTCTAAACCGGTACAGGTCCGGAACCTGTTTGATTCTCTTGGTTTCTTCAACCAGCAATGGGATACCCTTTCCAATTCGGTGAGAATCTGCCCCGGCCCACGAAGCTTAATGGTATTGGAATCGATCTCCGGATTTCCGGCCGATTCTATCAAAGGACTTTTACCCATGGATCTTCCTGCTCTATACGATGCCGGAAAGATCAATCAGCGGGCTGCACATATAATCGACTGCATGGCTCGCACCGGTTATCCTTTCGCAACAGTTGCGGTAGAACTGATCAGTTCCGAAATGAGGGACTCCATTTCTGTCAAATTCACCATTGAAGCCGATCAGAAATACCGGTTCTCTTCACCAGAACTTATCGGTAAATACTCGACGAGTAAAAAGCTGCTCCTGAACGATATCACGATCCGGGAGGGTGAAGTATTCGATATGGAAATGGTGAAAGAATCACAGAGACGGCTCAGGTCAAGATCCTACATTGCCGATGTGATTCCCGGGCCTCCGGCGGTACTGACAAACCCCGGACAGCCAGTGGATACTGCCCAGAGAGTTTCTGTCCCGATGGAAATTGTGGATAGGTCCGGTCTGGGGCTGGATGGGGCAATCGGGGTGGAAAGTACTGAGGGTAAACCCCAGATACAGGGAAACCTGCTTTTTTCTTTCCTGAATCTGTTTCATAGTGGCGAATCTGTACAGTTTGAGTATGCAGGTGATAGAACCCAGCAGCGGCTTCAGTTTCACATGTCAAAGCCGTGGATCTTTAATCTGCCTCTGACAGTCAGTGCCGGCGGGGGTATGGAGGTTATCCAGAAACAATATGGGTATGTCTTCGCAAAACTCAGGCTGGTTGGTGAGGCAGGACCGATGTGGCGGGCAGGGATAGGTTTTAATGTCAATGAAACCACCCCTTCACAGGACACTATTGGCGATTATGGTACTTTTTACGGTGCTGACCTGATTCTGTATCGCATTCCCGAAGAAAACAGGGCTGGACAGTTTTCAAGCGAGATTCTAATCGAAACCGGAAGCGGGATGGCGAAAAAAAGCAAGCGATACACCCGGTCTCATTTTGATTTTTCCGGCGGGATTCACTTGCCGTTGTTCAGAAATCAGGCTGTGGTCACAAGGCTTGTATCAAAGCATATTATCACCGCGGAAAAAGAGCTTGTGCCTGCAGAGATGTACAGAGTGGGTGGAGCAAATTCAATCCGGGGATATGCTGAGAACGAGTTCCCTTTCAGAACCGTTGTATATGGGCAACTTGAATATCTTCTATATTTCATAAAAACCGGATCTGTATTTATTTTCACTGATGGAGGAGCTGGCTTCAAGCAGGAAGTCGGTTTGCGCTATGACCACAGTTTCCTGCTTGGATACGGCCTGGGGGTGCGCCTCCCGTCAAAACTGGGGAGCATGGAGATTGGTTGGGCGCGCAATTACAGGGAAAAGCGCGGGATGGGGCGTATCCATTTCCGAATAAAAAACACACTCGCTGAAGTTGCAGGAAAAATCCAATCCGGGTTTTGACGGGTCGAAAGTGAAATTCAGATTTTTATACCTTCCAATTTTCTTCACAATCCTTTTTGCTGCTGCCTGTTCCCGGGCTGCTGATAAGAATGGGTCAGCATGCCTTCCTGGATCTGAGCCTGCAGACACTTGTCTTTGCCGTTTACTTGAGGGGGTTTCTTCCAGTGATTCCGTTCTGGCGTTCTTAAAAAAGTGGTCTGCGAAAAATCATTTGAGTAATGAGGCACTGGTGAATTGTTACAAGAGCAAACTGAGGAGTCATGCCCGCCACTGGCAGGAAATCATCAGAATCTGGGAGAAAAGCAACGGTACACCCTATGAAGTCTTTGTTTCGCTTGTAAATTCCGGAAAGCAGGAAGAGGCAGACCGGATTTTCACTGTTTTTGAAAGTGAGGGTAAGCTCGATTCTCATGATCTGCTCAGGTGGGCAAAGGTGAAGAGCGTAATTGGTGATTTCAAGAGAATTCCAGGTCTTGTCTGCCGGTTTATTGATGCTGAACCGAGGCTGACATCAGTAGCTTTAAACCAGTTTAATGGTTTTCTGGATGAGATGTCGCCATCAGCAGCCGACAGCGCCATTAAAGGATTTCTCAGTTGCGGTCTGGCCAAACCGGGATCGGATTCCGCAACGATCATTTCCTGGACAGCTGATGCTTGTTCGAGGCTTGGTTTTTATGATCTGGAGATTGAAATACTCAGTCTCTCTCGTTTGCCATCTATACAAGAGAAGCTCCTCGATGCTGCAAAGAACAGGTTTTCAAGACGAAAATACAGGGAGGCTATAAAGGCAGCGAAGAAGTTTTATGAAATAAAACCGAACAAAGAAGCTGCCACAATCATTTATCGCTCTTTCCGGGAAACAGGTGCTGATGATTCGGCGATTACCTGGATCGAACGTACCGGATACAGAACCGATAATTCCATTGCCGAAGCCGTGATTCTCTATCAGAATGCAGGACAATTCAACAAGGCGTCAGCACTTATCGATTCGCTTCCAAGATCTCTGGGACGGGACACACTTATCCTGAGGCAGTATTTGTTTACAGGTGAGCGGGAAAAGGCCGCAGATGCAGTCAAAAGTTCGACTTTTTTAAACAAATCGGAGAAACTGACCGTATTGTGGAAAATCCGGACACTTCTTTTCAGCCGCAGGATGGATGAGTTTCTGGAATACCTGAAAAAAGTCAAAATCGTGCCTTCATGGGATAATGCCGGGGAACTGCTTTCATATAAGTACCGCATGCAGAGATTGGCCAAATCCACTGTAGCACTTGATACGTGGGCAGAAATCGAATATAATATCTACATCGGCAAACCTCAGCAGGCAACAGGAGTTTTAGCAGAAGCGAAAGTGTCCGATGATCTCAAGGGACATCTTATTCTTCATCTTGCGGGGGCTTTGATCGACAGAGGGGAAAACAGGGCTGCTTTAAGCCTGCTTTCAACCTGGAAAGAGTCCAAACCTACTCCGGAATTTCTCTATTATAAAGGAGAAGCATTATTCCGCACAGGTGAAACAGACAGTGCCATGGGAATAATGAAGCGGATAGTCATGGAGTTCCCAGGCGATATTTTTTCCGGTAAAGCACGCATTTTCCTTTCTGAAATCAACTCGAAAATGTAATCGGAACAGTTTCAAAGGATTTCTCATGAGCATCAGATGGATCAGGAATGTTCTTATCGATGGCCAGAAAAGCACACTGGAAATTCAGATTGGAGACAAGAGGATAGGAGATAAGTGTTATACGAGAATAAATGATGAGGTAGAGAAGTGGTTCGACAATTTTCATGATACCAGGAACGATATAATAGAACAGGGGATCGGGATACTCAAAACCCGCCTGGAAAACAGAAGTGTGACATACCCGGACGGAAGAAAATATGACTGGCAATGATCAACCAAAAAAATATGTGATAGTACATGGACATTTTTACCAGCCCCCGCGGGAAAATCCATGGATCAACAGAATAGAGCGGCAACCATCCGCCGCACCTCATCATGACTGGAATGAGCGGATCTATGATCAATGCTACCGGCCAAACGCCTATTCGCGTCTGCTTGACTCAAAGGGAATGATTGTTGACATCTACAACAATTATCTCAGCATGAGTTTCAATTTTGGGCCGACACTCTTTTCATGGCTCGAACAGTTTCATCCCGTGACTGCCCGGCGCATCATCGAATCTGATGCCGAAAGCTGCAGGAGATTCGGGGGGCATGGAAACGCTATTGCCCAGGTTTACAATCACATTATAATGCCTCTGGCCTCACGACGGGACCAGCTCACGCAGATACGATGGTCCAAACACTTTTTTCAGAAGCGGTTCGGACGTGATCCTGAAGGGATGTGGCTCGCAGAGACCGCTATTAACATGGAAACGGTAAACTGCCTTATTGAGGAGAACATCAAATTTGTAATATTGTCTCCAAGTCAGGCGGAGTGTTTCAGGCCGATGCAGGAGAACGCACAATGGATCTCCACTGTGAGCCACGGGATAGACACCAGGCGCACTTACCGTATCTTTCCCAGGAATCGGGATGGACAGCGGCTGCCAGGGCATCTCGATGTGTTCTTTTTTGATGAGGGCCTCTCCAAAGAGGTCAGTTTCGGCGGTCTGCTTAAGGACGCCCATATTCTGGGGAATAAGCTGAGATCATGTTATGATGAAAGCAGTGTGACTGATCAGGTTGTAACAATTGCCACTGACGGAGAGACCTTCGGTCATCATAAACCTTTCGGTGACATGTGTCTGGCGTATTTTTTCAAGAATGTCGCCAGTAAATTCGATATGATTCCCGTGAATTTCGGTTATTTCCTGGAGAAGAATCCTCCGCAGTACGAGGTCAACCTTAAGGATTCCTTTGGTGAAGGAACAGCCTGGAGCTGTGCGCATGGTGTAGGCAGATGGAAGAGGGACTGTGGTTGTCAAACGGGAGGAGAGAGTCACTGGAAACAGACCTGGCGCGGTCCCATGAGAGATGCTCTCACCAGACTTCAGGAGAAAATCGATAACGAATATCAGACTCAACTGGAGAAGTATGAAGTTGACCCCTGGGAGGTCAGAGACAAATACATAACCATCTCAGGGGAACCATCAATAAAGAAATTCAAAAGTTTCCTGGAAAAACAGTGCGGATTTACCGGGCTTGACAGAGCGCAGACCCTGAAGATCAGAAGGCTTCTGGAGGCTCAGAAATACTCTCTTTTTTCCTTTACCTCCTGCGGATGGTTTTTTTCAGACATAAGCGGTATCGAATCGATACAGAATCTTGCCTATGCCTGCCGTGCGCTTCAGTTGGGCCTGCCTGAGTCTGAAAGAAAGGCTGCTCTGGAAAGTTTTCTTGCCGACCTGGAGAAGGCGCCAAGTAATCTGCCCAATACCAATGGAAGAACACTGTTTGAAAAAGAATTGCTTTCCTATTTTGAACATGGAAAGATTATGGCTTTTTCAGCAGCGATTCAGAAGACACTTGGTATCAAAAAAACAATGCAGTTTGAGCTTTTTGGTTATGCTGCAAAACTGGATCAGGTTCTGGCAACCAAAAATGGTGCACTCTGCTATGATGCTTACAATATCGAGCTGGAGAACGAATCAAACGGTGAATGCGATGTCTGGTCTGTACTGGTTGTCAACAGGAGCAATTCAGAAATTACCGGCTGGGTTCTGCCCTCATCATGCCTGCCGGAGAAAAAATCTCTGCGTCCGGAGATCTGGATGGGTCATGCTGAGGCTAAATCCTACAAATTTGCCGATACTTTTGTTTCATCGCAGCATGAGCTGACCAGCTTTTTGCTGCATAAGATTACCAAAGACACCGATGCACGGTTCAGTATATGGATGAAGAAGAATGAGAAGGAACTGGCTCTTCTCTCTGGCCTGAGCTCCCTTATTCCCGAATATTGCAAGGCTCCGCTCTCTTTTGTTTATCAGGAACAGTGGAACCGGCTGATGGCGAGACTGGAGACCTGTGGAAACGAGGATGCGATTTTTGCAGAGCTTCTCGAACTCACAAGAACTGTTCAGAGGTTCGACATTCCGCTTAATCTGGAGGGCTCCGCTGTTATTCTGGAAAAATTACTTATCCTGGAACTGAACAATCTCGCTAAAAATTTGAAGGAAAAGCACTGTGATCGGATAAGGTTTTTCCTTAACCTGGTGGACCGGTTCTCTATTCCTGTTTATAAGCACAAGCTGGAGGATATTTTTAATCCTATATTAAACAGCAGCATACGCAGCCTTTACCTCAAGGTTAAAGAAAACGAGGGGGGCACTGTGCGTACTGAAGACAGGGAGTTGCTGCTGAAACTGCTGAGTTTTGCCAGGCGCATGAATTTCAATACAGATGCTTTTGAATTTAGCGAAAAATAACAGAAGAGCGCAAAAAACGCTTTTTTATTACATTGCATTTACCTCCTGTTTTAGATATATTTAAGATTGGTACTGCTTGTCGATTGATATGAATTTTAAAATAAGGCTAAATATGAACGAAGGAATGATCTTCTTTTATTTGATTCAGATATTTATTCTTCTTTTGGGGATCTCCATCGGGCATAGTGTGTTGCTCCTGAAGATCCGCAAAGAGGAAAACCGCAAAAGGGAATTGGAACTGGCGCTGCTTGAGAAGAGGGCTAATGTGTTGGAGCAGGGGAAGAAAGTGGCCCATGATATCGAGGAGGCGCTGTATCAGGCCAAGATCCAGCAGGAAATCGACGATATAATAAAGAAGAGCGATTCTCATTGAGAATTGTATAGAGACCAGCCTTTTTTGTTACTTTTTCCAGTTTAATATGTTGGGGAGTGTTGGTGGAGGGTGGCACCTTTTATAGGGGTGATTTAAGCGCTTAAGTAAAAAGGGACGGACTATGTTTTTACTTTTATAAACGCTTAAATGAAAGGGGATGGACTACCTTTTTTCTTTTAAGGGCTTAGGTGTATTCCCTTAAGTAGGCTCTCAATTCTTCCTGACGCAAAAAGTAAAAAGATAGTCCGTCCTCTGCCCGGTCTTGGGTCAATTTTTCACCTCGGAGGAGAAATAGTGACTTAATGAGTTTAAATTGAACATTGCTCCCAGTCTCAAATCTCCAGGAAAATATTCGAATAGATTGAGTTTCCTCCTTAAGTAGGCTCTCAATTCTTCCTGGCGCAAAAAGTAAAAAGATAGTCCGTCTCCTGCCCGGTCTTGGGTCAATTTTTCACCTCGGAGGAGAAATGGTGACTTAACGAGTTAAATTGAACACCATTTCACAAGCTTAACATCTCCCAGGAATCATTCAAACAGATTGAGTTTTTCCCTCAGACAGGTCTTCAGCCTGTGCTGTTATATTTCGCATTTTCAGGTTTTTTTTCCACACAGATGCTGGGTTTGCCACCCTTTTAAAACAAACCCTTAATTTCCCCGGTGCATAAAAGTAAAAAGATAGTCCGTCCCCAGCCCCCCTGGCATAGGTATTCCCTTTGCTTACCAGGAACACCTCCCCAAAGGCCAAAATGTGAAATGGATTCTTCTCACCGCCTTCATTATCTCAGCTATCCCGGCTCAGGAGCGATGGCTGGTCGGTGATATCAATATTTTTGGAAATGATTCCATAAAAGAAAAAGAGCTTCTGGAACAGATGATCCTGCAGCCGGAGAGAATTTTCCAAAAATCCGAATTTACTCTGTCCCAATTGATAGATGATATTGCCGCACTTCAGGAATTCTATATGAGAAATGGCTTTTTCAGGGCCAATGTGGGTTTGGCCAAACTAAACCATGATTCCTCCCGGCAAAGAGTTGATATTTTTCTCTTTATCGATGAGGGGCAGCAGGCTCAAATAGATACTGTGATTATCAGCGGTGATGCCGTTGTTGAAACCCCCGGACTGCTAAGGTCAAGCAAAATGGAGCCGGGCAGTCCTCTTATGTTAGACGGGATCGATTCCCTGCAGGAGGAGCTAAGGGTGAGTCTGAACAGTGAGGGTTTCATGTTTGCCGATGTGGTGTGTGGCTATGAATTGGATTCTAATGGCAGCATGGCAAAGGTGAATTGTGAAATCGACCGGGGGCCGCTTGTGGTGGCCGGGGAGTTTGATTTCCTGGGGTTGGACAGGGTCAGGGAGGAGGTTGTGGCACGTGAGCTTAAATTCCGAAGCGGACAGGTGTTGACATCCGAATCGATTCAGAGCTCGATTGATGGCATTTACAGCACAAGCCTGTTTGATTTAGCAGCAATAGAGCCTGTCGACACTTTCTATACACCCGCTCGGGAGGATACTGTGGTTGTTCCGGTATTGATTCAGGTGCGTGAACTGGAACAGATGTTTCAAGTGCAGATCGGGGGTGGTTATCAGTCTGCGGGTGGGTTTTACGCCCAGGTGGAGACATCTTACCGTAACTTTTTCGGATTGGGGCATCGTTTGACCGGATCAGGTGAAATCTCCTCTAATTTTTCAGGGTTGCGGCTGACCTATTTCTATCCATGGGTTTTCTCATATCCACTGGATGCTGATTTTACTGCTTATATCAACCGCAGGGAGGAGGATGCGTTTTTTGGGGTTTTTTATGGTGGTGAGGCTGCTTTGAGTGGAGAATTCAGTGAGTTTAACAGTTTTCGTTTATGGAACCGTCTGGAGCGGGTGCATTGGCTGAGAGATCCTCCCGGGCAGAATCCGGATCTCAACACCTTTCTTCTGGGACTATGGCTGAGAAGAGATACCAGAGACAATATTTTTATGCCTGGATCGGCAATTTATATGCATTTGGAAGAACAGATAGCCGGACCGGGTTTGTCGTGGAGCAATCAGTTTTACAAGACCATAATTGATCTCCGGGCATATCTGGGTTTTCCGGACAGAAGGTGGGGGATATCCTCAGCGATAGTGGCCGGGTATGTAAATGGGTATGGTAGAGATGGCCGGTTTGTGCCGCCAAATGCACTTTTTTATACAGGTCAAGATGGTATAAGGCCGGTGCGGGGATATGACGAGGAAGAGGTTTCGCCGGTAAACGATCAGGAGGATATTATCGGCGGGAAACTGGCATTGACTGTAAATGCGGTTGAGTTTCGTTTTCCCGTTTACAGATGGCTTGGAGGAGCGTTGTTTGCTGATGCAGGAAATATCTGGGAGACCTGGGGTGATTTTTCCCCGGGAGATCTGCGCTGGTCGGTGGGTTTGGGAATAAGGTTTGCATGGCCTTTTCTACTTTTAAGGCTTGATTATGGGGTAAGGCTCGATGGGGACTGGGATCTTGACGGAAAACTGGAAATTGCTGCCGGGCTGCCTTTTTAAAGGAATTCTGATTTCGGAAAATTGAATTACATACAATTTTTTTTGATCACAATGCGTAGTTACGCTCAAATGTAAAAAGGACTCTCAATAAAAAAAACAAAAAGGTATTGACAAGATGTTTAGAATTCATTATTATTTGATCTGCATTTTTCTTCAAGCTACAGAAAGGCGCGGAGGGAGGTGATACTGAGTGATTTTAGATGAACAATTCGATGCTGATGAAATTCTGCGCGACGTAGATGAAAGATATCTTGAAGATGATATTCAAAGTGAAGAGGACATGCGTGAATTGAATTTCGGCAATGTCCATGATGAAAATGCAAATTTTGACGATATGGCCAGTGATTTAGACAGTACAGATGACCTCTGGGAATAAACCGGGGTTTACTGTCAATCACACACCGGTTTCGTTTTCAGGGCGGACACCTTTGTTCGCCTTTTTTCTTGCGTGCATCGTCGGCTCACGATAAAACTGTTTGGGGATTTCCGGTTATTGTCCGATGGAAAAAGATACCGTTTATTTGATTTCTGATGCGCATTTTGGAATCGATCTGCAAGGATGTGAAAAAAGAGAGGCAGCCTTTTTCAAATGGCTGCAGGAGATCTCCCCGGAGATGTCCCAGTTGATCATTGTAGGTGATCTCTTTGATTTCTGGATCGAATACAAATCCTCTATCAGGGCCGATTATTTTCAGGTCCTTCATGCTTTGAAAAAGGTTTCCGAGCAGGGAACTGAAATACACTATCTCGCAGGGAATCATGATTTTGCCCTGGGATCTTTTCTCAAAGAGGAAATTGGTATAATCATTCATCACGGGAACTACAACGCAGAAATTCAGGGGAAAAAGGTTCACATCTACCATGGTGACGGGCTTATAAAAAGGGATGTCGGATATCGGGTTCTGAAAAAGGTTCTGCGTAACCACTTTAACCAGAAACTTTATAAACTGATTCATCCTGATCTCGGGGTGGCACTCGGGACGTTGGTATCCGGCTCAAGCAGGAAATATCTCAGGCCTCTGCTAAATGAGAGCATAATAAGGGAGTACAGGCAGCATGCTCTGGATCTGTTAAAAAAAGGCAATGATATTGTGATCTTCGGCCATACCCACAAGGGAGAGCTCTGCAGGTTTGATTCAGGTATTTACTGCAATACCGGATCGTGGCTTATCAACTACAACTTCGCAAGTATGAAAAACGGTGAGATACGGCTCTGGCGTTACAGAGAGGGACTCTCACCTGGAGAGATTTACTGCAGCGATTTGAAAAACGGCAGCAATGAATCGTAGCACTCTGAAATCCCCTGTGATATAACCCTGGTATCTCCCAGCACCGGCATGAAATTGGTATCTCCGTTCCATCTTGGAACTATGTGCATGTGTATATGCTGATCGATACCTGCTCCGGCAACCCTGCCGATATTCATTCCGATATTAAAGGCGTCAGGATGTATTGCCTCTGTAAGAACTTTCTTGCAGAGGCAGAGAAGATCCCACAGTTCGGATGAACTTTCTTTATCAAGGGTGAGCGGATCGGATGTGTGCATATGGGGAACAACCATCAGGTGCCCGTTGTTGTAAGGGAAAAGATTCATAATGACAAAGCAGTTTTTCCCTCTGTGAAGAATCAGGTTGCTCTTGTCATCTGATTGTTTCGGCTTTGTACAAAATATACAGCCGTCCTCTTTTTTACTTATTTCCTGGATATATTTCATTCTCCAGGGTGCCCACAAACGATCCATTAAAACCCTTTCATGATTTAAAATGAGAGGCTTATGCCTGTGTTAAGCAGAAATCCTGCTCCGCCCAGGTCTACATTCTTGTCCATGTTATCAAAAGGAATCATCAGTTTCCCGTCCACATAGATCCCCACCGGAATAACCGGAAGCTTGACCATTACACCAAGGTCCAGATGACATCCCCAGTGAGGAGTCATCAGGTTGGAGGTGATCTCTTTTATGATTTTTTTCGCTACCTCTTTGTTGGCAAAGATATCTGTTCCTAACTCTGCCACATCCTTTGCACCCTCGATAGCGTCACCGAGAGCATCCTCGATGAGTCCTTTGTTGAGAATTGGTGTGGCAAAATGCACACTGAGACCTGCTCCCCCGTAAAGCTTCAGCAGCTTGACACTCTTCGGAAACTGTGCTATGTACTTTCTGGCCGTGAGGTCGAAATTGAGTTTCATGTAAGGAGTTTTCTTGAAACCCAGGAAACTCATATCGAATTCTTCCATTGTGATTGGAAGAATATCATATTCTGCTTCAAAAAGATCTTCGGGGCCATCAACTTCAGAAATGTTTACATTTTTAAATGCCAGTGATTTGGGGTATTTGATTGAACCATCATATTCCCACCATCCGAAGTTTGAAGAAAATTCTACCGCGTCAATTAAAGGAATTATGTCAATATAGATTTTGGCTCCAAAGTTAAACGGCGTTCTGTCCCAGCCTGTCCGGTTAATGTATATAGGCAGGTTTTCAGCGGAAATTTCGGTCAACTCTGGAGGCATATTGGCTTGGCTATCTATCGAAGTGATATTAATTTTAAGCCCGGCTAACCCAAGCTGCTCATCTTTGGCGTCGTCCATACGGAGAGTCAGGTCGTTTCCCCAGTGGATTCCGACACCAACGATCGCCATCGATGGAAAGGCCATTGAGAGTAAGAGAACAGAGGCAGAGAGAATCGATCTGAACTGTGACATGGTGGACCCCTTTTTCATTTGCTGAATGAACCGACTGCACCGAAGGATTTCAGGGCAGCATAGTAATATAAATTGTACTTTCTGTGCAGAGAAATTACCAATATCAGCTTTTTGGTTTTCCTTACTATTCAATTCATTACAATCATCCCAATCATTAAAAAACACAAAAATTGTAGTTTATACAGTTGCCCGCAGGGTACTGCATAATGGGTACGAGTTATTCCACAGAGAACACAAAGGAAGAAACTTTCCGATGCTGAGCTGTTTAAGACAATTCAAGTGTCATTATAAGAAGTATCGTTTTCTCCGGTTTAATAACAGGACAGACCAATATGAGTAAAAAATCCGGCATGCTTCTTCTTATTGCGAGTTTACTGTTTTACGGATGTCAGGCTGGTGCATCAGAAGATTCAAGTAAAGCTGTAAATCAAAACCAGAAGTTTAAAATTATAGGGCGAAAAAAGCTGCAGCCTGAAAAGGACTCAGTCATTTCTGCTCTTGAAAACAGACTTTTTAATGCCAGCCCGAAGGGGAGTTATGACAGTGTGAAAATTGCTGCGCGTGCCAGAAGAGACTCGGTGCGTGGTGTCTTTCAGAGTGCAGAAACAGAACTGCAGAGAGAACAGATAATAAATGAAGCCGGAAAACTCCTCACAGATCAGATCGTGTATGAATTGATTCCTTTCTGGTACAGGACACGATGGTCTTTTGAAGGGCATACGGAAGTGCCTCGGAATGGTACTGTGGCCTGCGGGTATTTTGTCTCCACTGTTCTCAGGGATGCCGGGTTTAAAATAAACCGCTTCAAGCTTGCCCAGGGGAGCCCGTCCACCGAGGCTTACTCCATAAGTGTCATGGACAGTGTGAAGCTGCTGGAAGGCCTCCCATACAGTAAAGTACTGGAGTATTTTCTCACGCGGGATGACGGGTTGTATTTTGCGGGCTTGACTACCATGTGGGTCTTATCTTTAAATATCAAGAAAGGCTCTATTTCATACATTCAAACTATCTTGGCAGTAGATGTGTGACTGTAGAGCCGGCAAAAAACTCGGAAGCATTTTTCAGCTATGGAATTTATATAGCGGCTATTACAACTAATAAAAGCCTGATAAAGAGCTGGATACTTAATAACGAGATAAAAATTGTTGATGAAAGAATCTTAAATGAGGAACTTTATATCAGCAAAGAAACAGTAGAAACAAATCTTGACACAGTTCACCATTAATGTGATGATGAAACCACAGGAAGAATCATGAAAAGACTGCCGGAAACAACCATACCCGCCGGAATGTTTACTTTGCTGTTAATATGCAGTGCTTTCAGCCAGTCATCCTGGACCTGGAGGTACCCTTTACCGACAGGTTACAGCCTTTCCTCAGCGGCATGGACCGGAAGTCAATATGTAGTAGTTGGTGACAGCGGAACCATTTTGACATCAACCGATAAAGAGGTGTGGACCCGGCAATCATCTGGAACGACAAAATATCTGACCTCTGTTATCTGGGCAGACAGCCTGCTTGTGACAGTCGGGGAGGACGGAGTAATACTTACATCTCCAGATGGTGTGGTCTGGACAGCGCAGAACTCCGGAACATACTGGACGCTCAGATCTGTAATCTGGACAGGAGAAAAGTATGTGGCTGTGGGAGGATACCACACCATTCTGACCTCTCCTGACGGGATATCATGGACCAAAATTCCTGTTTCCCTTGATGTCGATTTCTATGCTGTAACATGGACCGGAAACCTGCTTGTTGCAGTCGGGTACAGTGGTATCTATACTTCTGAAGACGGGGAGAACTGGGTTTGCACCTATTCATCCGGCAGATTTTACGGTGTTGCCAAAGCAGGAGATCAGATAATTGCAGTGGGCGGATATAATGGCGCTATTCATGCTTTTATGTCTGCAGATGGAACACAATGGAAAAGAATATATGTAAATGATAGCAATTACGGAGTACTCTCTTCAGTCTGCTGGACAGATTCACTGATTGTGGTTACCAGTTTCTCTGGTGTTGTCTACACATCTACTAATGGGACAAAATGGCAGGAAGAATTTACCTGGGCGGAAAGCTTCAGAAATGTGATCTGGACAGGGCAGGAGGCCATGGCAGTGGGAGGGTATGGTGAAATTTACACTTCACCCAATGGATTGAACTGGACAAAAAGATGTTCAGAAAAGATTGAAAGCCTGGGGGCTGTCTGCTGGACCGG